>PWZG01000227.1 GCA_003567575.1 PVC group bacterium
CCGGACCTATTGCCACCACAATGGCATGATGCAGTACCTGAAATATGCCTTCGCCCCTTCCGTTCGCGCCGAATACGCCCGCCGCTACGGCCGCGCGCCGCGGCTCAGCGACGCGGATTACGTCCGCATCCGGCGCATCCGCGGGGAAGGCTTTACCGCGTTCATGCGCGCCGCGAGCGCCGAGGCCCGCCGCCGGGGACGCAAGTTTATCTGCATTCTGGAGTCCGGCGTTGAAATTCCCCCGGAACGTGACCTGCGCATGCACCTGCCCCTGGAATGGCGGCGCTGGATCACGGAAGGGCTACTCGACGAGATTCGACTCAAGTATTTCACGGCCGAGAGCCGCTTCGTTCACGAGGAGGTACTGCCGCTGGCTCGAAAGCATGGCCTGCGGGTTACCGTGACCAGCCGTTGCCTGCATACGGGTATCGGGTTACGAGGCGTCGAACTTGCCCGGCAGACGATTCGGAACGCGATCGACGCCGGCCTTGACGGCTACTGCCTCTACGAACAGCAAAACCTGTTGGACTTGAACCCGTTGGGCCGGGCGACCTTCAAGGGCCGGGTTGCCGACTGGTTTTCCGAAGCCCGCAAGGCCATGGAGGCCTGCGACCCGCGACACGCGATCAGGGAACCAAGCAAAGGAGGAACCGCATGAAGGAACAGGCATCAGCGACAATTGCGCCCGCGGCTTATGAAGCCGGCTTCGCCGAACAGATCATCACGCCGCCGCTCGGAACACCTCTGGCGGGTTTTTTCCATAATCGGGTCTCGGTACGCATCCGCGATGATCTGCATGCCCGGGCCGTGGTGCTAAGCGATGGCCGCACACGGGTTGCGATCATCTCGTTGGAATTGATCTGCGTCGACTCCGACTTCGTGGATAAGGCCAAGGCGCTGATCGAAGCGGAGACCGGGCTTGATTCCGATCACGTGATGATCACGGCCACGCATACGCATACCGGTCCCGAAGTGCGATTGGTCGGTAACAAGGTTTCGCGCAATGAGGCGTGGCTGGCCGGGCTGCCGCGGCTGATTGCCGATGCCGTCCGGCAGGCCCGTGAACATTCGATTCCCGTCACCTTGCGGGCTGGAAAGGTCGCGACGGATGGGTACGTGTTCAACCGGCTGTTCAAACGCCGGGACGGAACCGAACAAATGGGACGCGGTGGTGATGCGTCCGATCTGCTCGGACCGGCCGGTCCGGTCGATCCGGACTTGCAGACCCTGAGTTTTGTGGATGAGAAAGGAACGGTTCGCGGAATCATTTTCAACCTTGGAATGCATGGCGGCCCTACCATTGGAGGCGGCGATGCCGATTTCATCTCCGCGGATTGGCCTGGTGAAGTCGCGCGCCATCTGCGGCTGCTTTACGGTCCGGATGTACTGCCGATGTATCTGCAGGGATCGTGTGGCGATACCTGGCCGCATCCTTATACGAACCGGATATTGCCGCAAAACGGGACGGCAAAAGCTTTGGCCCTTGGCCGCGGTCTGGCCGGAGCGGCGGCCTACGCCGCCGAACGCGCCGAACCTGAAACATTGGCTCGCCTGTCGGTTCGCGTCCGCCACGTGGACATTCCATATTATACCCGTACCCCGGAATTGATGGACGAGGTGGCGGAATTGAAACGACGCTCGAATTTAACCGCCGCCGAGGCCTATTTTGTCAAGGCGGTCGAGGAGTGGCCGTTTGACGGGAAAATCTGTCGCGTCCCGCTACAGGTTATTCGTATTGCCCAACTGGCCATTGTGGCGGTACCGGCGCAGATATTCACCCAAATTGCGCTGGAGATGAAGCGCTGGTCGCCCGCGTCACACACCCTGGTCGTTGAACTGTGCAATGCCCGTGTGACCAGCTATGTGCCCACCGCCGACCAGGTCGAGCGCGGCGCCTACGGCAGCCGACCAATCGTTTCGCGCTGGCTGAGCGCCGACACGGGCCGCCGCATGATCGACGCGGTTCTCGTCATGCTGCAGGAATTGTGGGAGGCGACATGATCAGACTTACCGACGCGGGAAAACGTGAAAAAACATGACAACGACTCCATGCATTCATTGTGTCAGTCCTGAAGACACGGGACAGTATATGCACGGCTTCTACAGCATCAAGCCATGGAACCGCACGGAACGGGATATGCTGATTCATCGCCTTCCTTTCATCGACCGCATGCCGACCGGCGCTGAACCGGCTGAACTCGGTCTGCTGGATCCGGAAAGTCGGCGTTTCAAACCGCTGGCGGAAACATGCGCATGGAACTATCAACTGGGTTGCATGCCTCAATGGGCGCTGGGCGAAAACGGTGAAGAACGCGTGCTGTACAATGACAAACGCGGTGGGCGCTTTGTAACCGTGATGCGCGATCCCTACGGGGAAGACCGCGATCGGGTTTTTGAATGCCCCGTTTATACTGTCGGGCATGACGGGCGTACGGCTTTCGGCTACGACTTCGCCCGTGTACACCCGTTGCGCCCGGGCTACGCCTATCCGGGCGTTCCGTATTCGCTCCGAGGCCGAGAGACGCCGGAGGACGAGGGCGTCGCGCGAATGAACCTGGATACCGGCGAAACCCGTCTGATCCTGAGCTACGCCGCGCTGGCGGGGGCGTTTCCCCATGAAGACAGGCGGGGGGCGCCGGTTTTCGTC
>PWZG01000143.1 GCA_003567575.1 PVC group bacterium
ATGTCATCCAGCGGGATCACGGCCTCGCGCATTCGGCCGGCGGCCAACAGGTATTCACGATAGATACCCGGCAGCAATCCACACTCAGCGGCCGGCGTCAACCAAATGCCGTCACCGAAATCGAACACGATATTGGCAACGGTGGTTTCCGTCACCTTCCCGTGCCGATTCCATAGCAGCACATCATCGGCTTCGGGATGCGCCGCGCGGGCGCTCTCATACACCGTGCGATGCGTCGTTTTATGGCGCAAGAACGGGTTTTCCCCGTCAACCGGCGTACGCGCCACGGCAATCCGCCACGGTTGCTCGCCGACAGCGGGCTTAGGCGGCATCGGGGCAACCGTCACCGAACACTGCCCCTCGACATCTACGAGTAAACGCACCTTGAGCGCAGCATCGGAAGCCGCCTCGATAATCGCTGATTCGAGAACATTACGCAATGCCGTCGGCGACACGAGTCGGAACCCGAAATAGCGGGCGCTGCGGCGCAGACGCGCTATATGCCGGTTCAACAAATAAAAACCGCGTCGCGGCCGCCACAACATAGTTTCCAACAACTGAAATGTGTCAGGATCGCTCTTCGACATGCTTAATTTCCTCTATGAACTATCCGTGCGCTCCGAATTATAACTATTCGCGCCGCTCAAGGCAAACCGTGCTCGACTCCGCTGGACATGCCCCGCACCCAGCGTCGGCGCACTAGCATTGCCCTTTACCCGTAAGCGATGACTGGGCAATCTATAAGAACGCCAGCCACACTTCTCTGCTGGACGAGACCCCTGCTTCCCGTGCAGATTAGGGTAAAGATTACGGCAAAGACAAAGAGGCATCCATCGGTCCCTCGTCTTTACCTTAATCTTTACCTTTGTCTACTTTGCGATCGTCTCCAAGAGCCCCTTCCTGCCCGCCAGAGCACAAGTGGCCACGCCAACTTGCCGAGCGAAGACTGCCGGTCGTTGCTGCTGACTCAGGATTCCATACTCCCGCTTAATCGCTGACGACGTGACTGCTTGGTTGTCAACCGCGGTCCTTTCGCTTTACGGCGCGTCAAGGATTGCGTCCTGGCGTCGCAGTTCCTTTTGGATCTCGGTAACGGGCGTGGAACGCGGCGCACTTTGCATACGGACAGCGCAGGCGGCGGCAACTCCGGCGGCATGTCCCGTGGCCATGCAGATTGCCATCACACGTACGGCGCCCAACGCATCGCGCGTCGCCGACAGACAGCGTCCTGATGCCAATAACCCGTCAAAGGTCTCGGGCACCAGACAGCGGTATGGGATGCCGTAACTTTCTCCCGGCGGCGGCCAGACCATTTCGCCGCCGCGGCCGGGATAATGAATATCAATACCGTATGCGCCGCGCGCAATGCGGTCGTCGGATTCACGGCATTTCAGGATATCCTCGCGTGTCAAGGCATACATTCCGCGCAGGCGCCGGCTTTCGCGCAATCCAACCTGCGACGCCGTAGTTTGCAGATATGCGTTTTCGAAACCGGGCGCATGCGCACGCAGCCAGTCGATCAATGCCATTACCTGACGGCGACCCTCGATTTCGCCGCTGGTAAGATCGGCGGCCCTTGTACAATCACCCGGAATACGGGTGCCGTTAACGTAGTATTGTCCCTTGTGCAACATTGAGAACACGGCCGGATTGCGGGTACAGGGAAAGGTTCCCTGATCGAGCGCTTCTCGTATGCGTTGCTGGGTTTCCTTGCCGACCCCTTCCGGCCAGCGCGTGCCGCCGCCCAGGACAAAGGCCAGGGTCATGGGTTGCAGGTTTTCGGGATCGCTGTCGAATGCAGCGCCACAACGGGCAATAACATCACCGTCACCCGTGGCATCGATGGTGACATCCGCCAGGAACGCGCCGCGTCCGCTCTTGGATTCCACGATCACGCCCAGCACCCGGTTGTTTTCGACGATCGCCTCGCAAAACCAGGTATGCAAATGGATTCGGATGCCTGCCGCGAGCAGCATTTCCTGCGCGATATACTTTGTCAACTCAGGATCCTGCATCAAACGCGTGCCTTCGTCGGGATTCTGCGCCGTACCGCCGGCACCCTGAATCCGGCGTGCCAGTTCAAAGGCCGGTCCGCCGATAACGCGCTGTTTACGATCGGTATATTGCCGGATGTTTTGAACGCCGCCCGCCGTAAGCATTCCGCCCAGGCAGCCGTGGCGTTCGATAATCGCCACCCGTGCTCCGGCTTGTGCCGCGCCCAGGGCCGCGCCCAGTCCGGCGGGACCGGAACCGATGACCAGGACATCCATACGGTCCGCGATCGGCGTATTCCGTGCGTGTTCCGTGATTTCAATGGCGTCGGCTGCTATTTGTTGTTGCGTTATGGTGACCGTCATAATCGTCTTCTCCGGAATTAAGTTTATCGATATCAATGATATCCTTCGCTCCACCAATCCACGCCGTAGGCTCGGCGAAGGCGGTCTTGTCTCGCCGTAGGCTTTGCGAAGGAGGACCGCTTGCTTCAACTGAAACAATATCATCCCCAATGGGGATATTCAATGCCTTTTTACTAATGGCTTCGCCAACCCTCACCCCGGCCCTCTCCCAGAGGGAGAGGGAGATCACGCGAGTGAACGGCTAACGGTTTTCTTGTTTTTTATGGCGGTTTCGTGTG
>PWZG01000582.1 GCA_003567575.1 PVC group bacterium
CAGGCGACACGCATGTCGCCCCCTCTTCCCCAGGCGACACGCATGTCGCCCCCGAAGAGGGCGGGATGCGTCCCGCCCCTACCGAATCCGCCTGTGCGGGCGGGATGCGTCCCGCCCCTACCGAATCCGCCTGTGCGGGCGGGATGCGGTTCGTTTCTGCGCCGAACGGACTGCCTTGGGCGAACCGGATGAATTCCCGATGCGCGCAAATGGTCACGAAATACATGCCGCCGCCGGCATAATCATGCCCTTGCATGCGGATGGATTGCCGGTGATGAATGGCGGGGTCGTAGGCGCTCATCGCTTCCCCTTTTTAACGACCTGATGAAATCCCATTTGTGTGAAGATCTTTTTCAGATCGGCATCCATGCGGCGAGCCTGTTCCTCAAGGCCGTCCCGGCCCCACAGTAAAACGTTTTCAATGATATAGCATATATAGCATAAAGTCAAGCCCTGTTTTCCGAATGCGACGGTTCCAAATTAGTGGCGTCACGTCGCATTGTATTGTCGATGGCTTATGGACGCCGGTATTAGGGGCGAGTCAGTGGGCCCGGTCGTGTAAAGTGGCCGGTTTTCGCGTTGTACGTCTCGGAATGCAGGCGGGTTCGGGCTCGGGTGCCTGCTGCGCGTCAGGCTAAATTGGCGCGAGGCGGATTTGGCACCTTGGAATAGGATCGTCGCCTATCGTCAACACCTGCAGGCAGTTTCTGAGCAATACGATCAGCGCGATGTCAGTAACCTTACGGCATCCGCGCGTGAGTCGTCGGAGTAATCCACCGATCAACAGTTGGTTGATCGTATGTGCCATCTGCATGATGAGATGGTAGTTTTTCGATGCCGTTTCGTTAGCGCAGAAGGCATGTTCGAGCCCGAACCCATCGTTCTTCTGGACGTTGAAAGAGGATTCAATACGGTTGCGGACTCGGCCGCCGTGATTGGCGACGGCAAATGCCTCTTTGCCCGTATTGATTGAAAGATTTGTAACCCAAGCCCAAAGCGTTGCGCAAGTGGGACTGATCTCGCCAGCGAAGACAACATCGAATTCATGTTTATCGAATGGGACTTGCTGTGTCCATCGCAGTGTCTGGTCCACTATGCCGTCTTCGCCCATTCGTTGGCAGTGATAGACATTCGATGGGCTAAGCAACATGGTTTGCACCGCTTCGTCATAGGCATTGGGCTGGCGTCCTTCCTTCAGCGTGGCGATGAACTTCCAGCCCGCCTTGACGACCCGATCGAATATCCGTTGGACGGGATAAAGCCCGTCGAAGAGGAAACAAATCGGCAGACGGGGAAACTCTTTTTCTAATCGTTGCATTAACCGCAGGCAGGCATTTAGTTCGCAGTCCTCTTTTTCGCGAATCGGATCGCTCATGTCTTGAAATTCCGTCATCAGCGGCCAAATGGTGCCAAACGGTCCAATCAGCTTGGCTTCAACGATGTACCGATACCTGGATTTCCACATCCGTGTGGTTTTGCGTCCACGATCCTGTAACGTCCCGTCAATAACAATCAACCACCAACGATTGAACAATCGCGCCGATTCGAGCAACCGCATCTGGATTAACCGCTTAACCATGGCCAAGAGGAGCATGCCCACCTTCACGTGCGAAACACGGCCAGCGTGTATAACCGCGTTACCCGAACAAGTCACCGTACGACGCTTTCCCAGACGCTTTTCATCCCATTGCTGCCCGCACAACCGCAACACATTCTCCGGCATCTGACCGGTGTTGCGATCGGCATCAAAGGCATTGCGTGAACCGTTGCGTAAAATAAACGTCAGAAGAATTTGCCACCAGATATGACTCCCGGCATATTTGCACATGCTCTGCTTGCGTGGATCGGGCAATTCGCCCAACCACCGGTTCAGATCGGGGAAACAAGTAACGACCACACGCTTCAGGGCTTTGCCGAAGCCGGTGGGGTCTGGAGCCGGCCCCGCTTTTCGGCCCGCCGGACGGCGGCATGCCGACGAATGACCGCCAGATTTTGAGCGGTGACCTTGCGAATGACTTGTTTTAACCGTTTGTGCTCTTTTACCCATCGCTGAACCTCCGGTGCCAGATCGACAGGCACATATATGGTGCGTGTCTTACCAGCTTGCTTAAAGGTTAACTGCCAACTCGGTGATTTACGATTCGCACGTTGAACCTTGCTCAACGTTCCCTCCATGAACATGCCTACCGCTCTGAGTTCACGCAGATAGGTTTCTCGGAGACGATGATGTCTACTTTCGCTGCTTTGACTGGTTTTCATGTCATAAGTATATATCCTTAGACTATTTTGACAAGAAAAAAAGCGTCTCGAAGAATTTTTTTTCTTCAAAACGCCACCCCGTAGCCGATCTTACGCCGCTACAAGCATTCTAAAAGCGGAAATCAACTCGAAAAATATGTAATTTGGAATCGCAGGGTATAATCCGTGGTGGGTAAGCACCAAACGCTCTTCCTTGCACCGCCGGGAGCCCAAATCCAACAAAAATGGGACTGTGCACGCTTACCGGAAGGACACGTTCGATAAGCAGGTTCAGAAACGGAACGTCAGGCCGAGAGTGACAACCGGATACAATGTGAACGCGCGCAGGTCGTCTCTGAAGTCTTCAACTTCGGCGTCAAGATCGCGGTCGAGCGCC
>PWZG01000182.1 GCA_003567575.1 PVC group bacterium
GCGAATGACGATGCGATCGAAACAGTGATACGCAAAACGAATTGAACGACCAAACAGACGGGTGAGCTTTTCCATCGGTTTCTCCTTTTGGTCGAAGCGCGGTGTGCCGGCGCCGCATGAGCCGGTCGTTCGCGCCCTGGGTATGCCGTTTGTCGCGCTCTCCGAGCGTGGCGACAGCAGGAACTCCAATCGTATACGCACTATTATGTAGGCGTCCGTGTTGAGGACGGCTTTTTAAGCGCAATTGGCAATCAACATTCAGGCTTGATTTAGCGTTGTGGCACTGTTATATTCCTGAGCATGGCGAGACGCTTGTGGTTGAATCTTGCGGATGGGCGGTCTTACGTGTTTCGTCTTGCGACGGATTGGTGTGTATTATTTGCGATCGGTGTGATCGATAACATTTTCTGTTCGCTCGGAATGACAAAATCTCAAGCATGCTGCAATACTTATGGCGCCCTGTATAGCGTTCTTCAAAACCTATGACGTAAGGAAATCACATCATGAAAGTACGATACAATTCACAGGTTTGGTTGTTGGGATTGATCCTATTGGCGGGAATTTGCGCTGTCTGCCCGTCGATCGTACATGGCAACGTACCGGAGATGGAACGCGCGCAAACCATCTACCGCAATCAACTGCACACGATTAATGACGAAAAATCCAGGCAGTTGTCGGACGCAACGCGGTTGTATATCAGGGATTTGGAGAGGCTGGAAACCGTTTTCCGGCAAGAGGGAGAATTACGCGGTATGCTGGCAATTCGCGCTGAGAAGAACCGGTTGGCGCCCAATCCTGATTCCAAAATCGTAATGGTTGAGCCCTTACCCGCGGAGGCGGCGACGCTTCTGGCGACTCACGAAGAACGCTGTAACGCCATCCGGCGAAACGGCGCGGTGCGGGTTAAGACGTTGTCCGATCGGTACATAGAACATCTGACCGGGCTTCAGCGTGAACTAACCCGTCAGGACCGGATTAATGACGCACTGGCGGTTTCCGGCGAAATCAACGATGTACGCCGGAGCAAAGCGTATGTATCAGCGGTAGATCTGATTGCGGAGAAGGACGAAGCGTCGGAAGAAGGCGATACGGAACCGGCGGCTGCGGAAGGCCTGGAAAAACGACTTGAAAACATACCCGTTGCAAGTGTCCGCATCACTTCGAGTTCCCACCCTGTCAGGGCAGTAAACGCTCTGATTGATCATGTCCATACGGCGGGCATAAGCATCAACATAGACGGCAACGCGATTCCCAACACGAGGAGCTTTACATACGGCGACGGTATCCGACGATACAGTTATTCGTTTTACGGACACTCGCGTCCTTCCTCCACCCATAGCGTGAGCTTTGACTTGACGGATTCCAACGCGTTGGCGCTGCTGCAGTCAATTTGCGAAGTATACGGGCTTGGTTACTTCACTGACACCGATGCGGTTACAATCGTAACCGCTAACGACGATCGCGCAACCTGGTCCCGACCAGCATTTATCGCAGATGCAATAGCCACAAGATTTCAGGAAGACAGCAGCGAAGCCGCTCAATATTTTAGTGACAGAACGGTGCGAATCAGCGGTGTGCTGCTCGGTGTAACACGAAATCTTTGGGGTAACGAAGTTGCGATACTGGCGGCACCGCGTCTTGTTCACATTGAGCTGACCGGCAATGAAGCTGATACAATCGCAAAAATGAGCGCTGATCTTGATCGATTGCAAGAGGCCGCCTCGCGGCAGGGTTGGCGACCGATTCGTCGGATGGGGGAACCCGTCTCGACCACGCCGCTACCGGATGGTTCGCCGGTCATACGCATGTCGGTTTCCGCCACATACCGGTCTCACAGAGAAAACAGCATCATATATGCCGACGGCCACAATATGAGATGGGCGCGCAGTTCATCCCGCTGATCGCAATCTCAGACCGTCTTGCATGATGGAAACCTATCGGGCTGAAGATTTGTAGCTCCTTAGAATACGTTACCGTATTTATGAAGCAGTGCACTTAACGAAACATATACCCGAATTTCCGAACACTTGACGAACGGTAATACAATGTGATACCATCCGCGCTTATGAGTTCGAGTTCACGTGAAAAGGCCGAAGTGATTTCGTTCAAGGCCGACGCCGAATTGGCGGCGGCCCTGAACACGATTGAAAACCGTTCGGAATTCATCCGGCAGGCGTTGCGCATGTCCTTGGATCATCAATGTCCGCTTTGCGCCGGGACCGGCGTGCTGGATGCCGATCAGCAGCGCCATCTGCGTGTCTTTTTGCAGCATCACGAAATTCACGAATGCGAGCGCTGTCATGCGCGGCATTTGGACGACAAAACCCAACCGCCGCCGGTCGCGGAATCCTGTCCGCCACCGTCCTCGACCCGTAAACGTGGTCGAGCGACCGGTCGTCGCCGGATTGCCGCGGCATTGACGTCCTTGTTCATGCTGGCCACACTGGCGGCCTCAGCCCATGGGCACGATCATGACGACCACAGTGAGCATGCCGGGGCGGACGCGTCCCGGGGGGTATGTTCAGCATGTATTTTTGCGTCCTCGCCGTTTATGGCGGGCTACGCCCTCCAGATCACGCTGGCCGACCTGCCGGTCTATCCGCTGCCATCGTTAAATGAGCCAAACAGGCCGTTTTTGCGGATATTCTATCCGCGCGCCCGCGCGCCCCCCTTGTCTCGCGTCTGATGCCCTGGATGTTGTCTTCCCGCGATCTGACGGACGGAGGCGGCAAACGCTGGCGCGGCCGGTGGCCGCGTAGAAGCATCAGGAGCATTCAAATGTTGGACCCCTTTTCCGGAAGCTCGTAAGTCACTCCGTTGCAAGGGGAATGATCATTCTGGAGACGGCAGTCCCCGCCGTTCGGGTGCACGGGGCAAAGGTCCGCACCATGAACTCCTATTTACCGATCGGTACCATTGGCCTTTTATTGTAGTGTTTTATTATCTTAATCATTAGGGAAATCATGTTTATGAATGGAAAATATTTAGGATCAGCCGTACTGGCGGCGATTGTATTGTTGCAGGGAACCGTGAAGGGTTCCGAGCGTGACGGGCCGGCGTCGGATCCACTGGATCCGACGCCTTATCGTCTGCGCTCCGCGCAGATCGGGCAGCGTGACTTGCCGACAGCCACGGGAACGGAATTCAATCCGGCAATCTCGGTGATCGTCGATTTCACCTACGCGCACATCACTGAAGAACTGGACGATCCGCCGGGATTCGATCTGGGTGGGCATTCACATAGCCACGGGCATGAGCACGGGCACGGAATCGAGGAGGGATTCCAACTGCGCGAAGTGGAACTGACCTTTACCGGTACGGTGGACCCGTATTTCGACGCCATGGCCATGCTGGGGTTCTCGGATCATGGGGTCGAAATTGAAGAGGCCTTCATCACCACGCGTATGTTACCGTGGGGATTGCAGTTGAAGGCCGGCAAATTCTTAAGCGATGTCGGCTACATCAACAAGCAACACATGCATGACTGGCTTTTCGCGGATGCACCATGGATGCGCGAGCACCTTTTCGGCGAGGAAGGCCTGAACGAGATCGGCGTCCAGTTGTCCTGGTTGCCGCCCTTGGACACCTATCTCCGGCTCGGCGCGGAAGTCTTGCAGGGCGAAAGCGAAGGCGTGGCCAACTACATCGGACCGGGACGCCATGAAATCGTAACGCTTTTACCCGACACAGCCGGCGCGCCGGAACGCAATCGCTGGCGTGCCGACAACGGGTTAAGCGAAAAAGAGGGACCGCGCCTATTCACCGGCTTCGCCAAGATGGCACCCGATATCGGGATGAGTCATGCGTTGCAGTTCGGCGTTTTTGGCGGATATAGCCGTGCCTTCCAGCAGGAGGAAACCCATTCCAGCGGCCGCTTGGAAACCTGGGACGGCGACACCTGGTTCGGCGGTGTGGATGCCGTGTACAAATATGACGGTCAGGGCGCGATGGGCCATCGCAATTTCGTGCTGCAGGCCGAATATATGCAACGCCGGCTTAGCCTGGATTATCGCAGTCAACAATTCGCCGATGCATCCAACTTCGTGACCACCGATGCCAACAAGCAGACCTGGACGCAGGACGGACTCTATGTGCAGGGCGTGTATGGGTTCGCGCCGCGCTGGAATGCCGGTTTGCGATTCGACGCGCTGGGGTTGACCAATGACGGTTACGAAGGACGGGGCACGCCGGAATCGTTCGACGCCTCATATCGATACACGGGGCAGGTGTCGTACGCACCAACCGAGTTTTCGCGTTTACGGCTGCAAACCAGCTACACCAACATGGCATCCGACGGCCACGATCATTCCGATTCATGGATGATTGCGTTACAGTACAACATCAGTCTCGGCGTCCATGGCGCCCACGCGTTCTAAAGAACTCTAAGGAGTGAATAATGAAAAAAATATTGATGATTATAACGGTAGTATTCCTGGCGGTGACCGCGCATGCACGGTTGCGTGTGGCGGCGACGCTTCCCAACATGGGAATGCTGGCGCGCGAAATCGGTGGCGATGCGGTGACGGTGCGTGTGATGTCGCCGCCGGATCGCGATGCGCATTATTTGGATGCTCGCCCCAGTGTGATGGTCGCGCTGCGCCGGGCCGATATCGTGGTTTCGGTTGGCGCCGAACTGGAGATCGGCTGGTTGCCGGCAGCCATTCAAGGCGCCAACAACCGGCGGGTGCAACCCGGCCGGCCGGGTTATTTCGAAGCTGCGCGCAAAGTCGAATTGATCGGTGAAGGCAAACCGGCCGATCGCGCCCTGGGCGATGTGCATCCCCATGGGAATCCGCATATCTACATGGATCCGGAACGAATGGCCGCTGCCGGTTATGCACTGGCCGAACGTTTCGGCATGCTGGATCGCGAGCGTGCGGATCAGTTCCGCGCCAATGCCGCACGGTTTGCGCAGCAGGTAGCCGGGCGCATGGACGTCTGGCGTGAACAGGTCAAGGACTCGCCGGGCGTCGTAACCTTTCACGAGGACATCGATTATCTGCCGTTTGCGCTGGGTGTTCCGGTGCACGGTTATATCGAGCCGCTGCCCGGGATTCCGCCGACGGCGCGTCATTTACGCGATCTGGTCAGCGATCTGAGTGGCCGTCAGGGCGTCATCTGGACGGTAGACTTCCAGGACGGCGCCGCGGGCGAATATCTTTCGCGCCATCTGGATTGGCCGGCGGTACAGTTGCCCAGCCAGGTACCCATCGACGGGGTTGCGGAAGCCTATTTCGCAATGATCGATGCTTGGGTGAAAACGTTGGTTGCCGCGGAGTAAACGATGTCCGGGGATGCCTTGCTTACCGTGGATCAAGTGGTGGCGGGCTACACGACACCGGTCGTGGGGCCCGTCTCCTTTTCCGTCCAGTCCGGCCAGGTGCTGGGTCTTGGCGGACACAACGGCGCCGGCAAATCGACGCTGTTGCGCGCCATTACCGGTATGTCCCGGGTGTTTTCGGGAACCATCCGCCGGGCAACCGGGTTGAAGCTTTGCCATCAATGGCAACGCCCCGAGTTGCCGCCCGAGCTGGCTCTGCTGGGGCGTGAGATATACACCCTGCTGGGGGCCGATCCAGACCGGGCGCCGGCGGTAATTCGGCCATTGCTGGGGCGTCCGCTCTATCGTTTCAGCGGTGGACAATTCCAAATGCTTCAGACGCTGGCCTGCCTTTGCAGTCCGGCTCAACTGGTGCTGATGGATGAGCCGACCAACAATCTTGACGGCCGCGCCCTTGAGGCGCTTTCGGGAATTCTGCACGATTTGGCGCCCGAGCGTGCAGTCTTGTTGGTCAGTCACGAAAAAGCGTTTCTGGAACGTCATTGCTCCCGAATGATAGAGGTGGGCCAATGAACGATTGGTTGCTGTTCGATGCGATGTTTCGTATCCCGTTTCTGACCGGGCTTTGCCTGACGGCCGCGCTTTGCCTGGTGGGTGCATTGTTGCGCATGCGCGATGAATGGCTGGCGGCCTTGGGGTTGTCGCAGGTGGCGGCCGCCGGCGCGATTGCCGCCGCGCCGCTGGGATTGCCGGGATTGGTCGGCGCGTTCGGCGCTGCGGGATTGGCCGTGATTTTGCGTTCGTCGCTGCCGCGGGTCGGCAACAGTCATCATGCGCTGATGATCCTGATTGGCTGGTCGGCTACGTTGTTGATCGGCGCTCACATTGATCACGGGCAGCGGATCGGCGATTCATTGTTGCGCGGTCAGTTGTACTTCGCCCACGCCGGCCATCTGGCTGGGGCGGCGGGATTGTTGCTGACGATGATCCTGATGCTGCCCTGGCTGTCGCCGCGCTTGTTGACGGCACGATTTTTCCCGGACTATCACAAAGCCAACCGGATCCGGGTCTGGCCCTACCAGGCCGTTTTCGCCCTGCTGGTCATGACCGCGACGGTATTGGGGACCATTTCCATCGGCGCCTTTCCAGCGTTCGCTATGCTGTTCGTGCCCTCATGGGTTGGCTTCGTGCTGGTCGATGGTTGGCGTCAATCGTTGTTGGCCACCCTGGCGGTGGGAATCCTGGCCTATGTCGCGGCTTTCGTGGCGGCCATGCTGCTTGATTTGCCGTTCGGACCGGTTCTGACCGGAGCGCTGGTGTTGTCGGCAGCCCTGCGGTTCGTGACGGCTATCCGGCGGCGCAATGCCGAAATATCCGGCGACAGCTTGCATACGAACTATCTTGCGCCGGCAGAGCGCCCGACACGGTCGTAGCCCCGCACATGCAGCCATGTCATGCGGGAAGATAAACCGGAAGCGCACAATCCGTCGCGAACCATGCCGGCGCAATGATCCGCGACATCACCGCCGCTGGGGCCGCCAAGGGGCGCAACATAAAGTGATATGCGCCCGCCGCCAAGACCTGGCTTGCTGTGGCGGTGACTTTGGTGTATATTCCGCAAGTAAACCGTATTCCTGCTTCTTCAATAAAAATGCTGTACGTATTCAATACCCTGGCGCCGATCGGTCTTTTAATGCTTTGCGGCTTGCTGTTGCGCCGCTTTGCATTTGCGCCACCCGTTTTTTTCGCGGCATCAACCGCCTGGTTTACTGGGTTGCGTTGCCGGCGTTGTGGTTGGACAAAACGTCACGTCCGATGGAAAGCGGCGCCGAAGCGATACGGACACCCCGTGCTAACATCGCACACATTGTCCTTAATATTCTAACCAATCCGCTGCTGCTGACATGAAAACGCCGTATGGTGAAACGCTTACCGTAAATGACGCTGAAAACGGTTTGTCTTTGCTGGATTTTCTGGCACAGCGACTGGCCTTGTCGCGACGGCGCACCAAGACGTTGCTTGATGAACGAAATGTATTTGTCAACGGCCACCGTACCTGGATGGCGCGACATACACTCAAAGCAGGAGATGCCGTACAAGTTACCATTGCGCGACCGCCGGCAAACACGGATGATGCCGTGCGGGTCTTGTACCGTGACGATGCGATGCTGGTTGTCGACAAACCATGCGGACGTATCGCCGTCGGACCGTATGGTCTCGAAACAACATTGCGCAAACCATTGGCATGCCCGTCGCTGTGCGCCGTACACCGGCTTGATCGCGATACAACCGGTTGCCTGTTGTTCGCCATGAACCCCGCAATCAAGGCGCTGCTGGCTGAACAGTTCCGGCAACGGACGGTACGCAAAATATACGATGCATTGGTTTTCGGACGCGCTGCTTTCAGCCGGCGCACCATACGGTTGCCGCTGGACGGACGCAGCGCGATCACCCATGCGCGCACACTGCAAACAGGCGCAGGCGTGTCACATCTTGAAGTGTGTATCGAAACCGGTCGTACGCATCAAATACGCCGTCACCTTGCCGCCATAGGTCATGCGTTGGTCGGCGACAAGTATTACGGCGCGGGAACCGCATGCCCGCCGTCCATGCGCGATGTCGCACGCCAGATGTTGCATGCAAGACTTTTACGGCTTCATCATCCGCACACGAACACCGCCATAACCATCGACGCGCCACTGCCGAAAGATTTTAACGCATGCCTTTTACGATCGCTCCATGAATAAAAAAATAAAAAAATAAAAAATGTATTGACGTAATATTTATAAAAGCATACAGTTCATCACAAGAGTATTGTGTGACCGCGTACCGATGAGACTCGGCCGGCGCTTTAAGCCGAGAGCGACCGATAATAAACGCTGCATTCTCTGACGGGAAAGTTAGCTTATCGCGGCACACCAATAGGTCCGCCGCATGTGTCGGCGGAGACAAAGGAGGTGACCGCGTATGGCAACGAAGAAAGCAGCGAAGAAGGCGCCAGCCAAAAAGGCTCCGGCGAAGAAGGCCGTGAAGAAGGCCGCCAAGAAGGCGCCGGCCAAAAAGGCACCGGCGAAAAAGGCCGCCAAGAAAAAATAACCCTAACCGGTTAAGCCGCGCGCATGGCGTACCGGTTTAACCCAAAACAAAAAGCGGTCGCGAGACGATGTTTTCGCGACCGCTTTTTTTTTCGTGAGTCTCGTCTTACGGTTGTTCGCCACCCAGCGCGATTTGAAGCGCCAATATCGAATACGATGTTACCAGTACGGGATCGGACTCAAGATAGCGACCATGATCGTTGACCCAGTAACCGTGGCCGGTTGCGGGGTCGATTCGTTGCAGGTTAACCAGTTTACGCACTATCTCGCGACGCCAGAAAATATCCGTATCGCCTGCCGGAATCCGATCGCGTCCGAAAGCGGCCAGTGCCTTGGTCAGAACATTGTAGAAATAATAAACGCCTTCCGAACCGGCGCCCGGGTTTTCTTCGAGCGTCCAGTGCCGCATGGCCCAGTCGAACGCCGATTGGACGCGTGTATCGTTGCGTGATACATCGGCATAAATCAAGCTCAACATCCCGGAATACGTCATGCTTCCATACGCGCGGAAAATGACGTTGCCGGTTTCGTTGGTTCGGACACCGGCCTTGGGATCGGCGTCAGGACGATAAAAGAAACCGCCTGCCTCTTCCTTTCCCGCCTCCGCCGTATGTTGTACGCGCGCCAAAAAACGACGCGCGGCTTCCCAGTCCAGATCGGCTCTCGCCGTGCCGGCCGTGCGGAATTCCTCGACCTGCTCGGTCAATCGCATCGCTTCGTAAGCGATCGCCGTATTGTTCAAATCAGTATAGGGCCGATCGGTCAGACGATCGTATCCCATGCCACCCGAAAAATCGTCATCGCCATGATGCTGCGCGGCCGCCAGGAAACGGCGTGCATTAAGAATGACGGGAACCACGTCATGGCCGGCGGCGGCATACAACGCTTTCATGCATATGGCCGTATTGTAGTTGCTGAGACCACCGCCGCGACGACCCTCGATATGACGGTAAATCCCGCCGTTCGGCTGCACGTAAGCCAGGATATGTTCGATCGCACGCTCCATAATCTGTTCCCGTCCGGGATAATCACCGCCGGCAAATGCCCACAACGGCAAAGCCGTCAACGCCGGATACTGATCGTCGGACCATCCGCCGTTGTCCTTCTGCAACGCCGCCAGCCAGTCCTTGGCGCGCCGTATCGCATGGTACGCTTCGTTAACCAGTGAACGGTCCAAACCGACGTCGATGCCGCTGCCGTTTCGCTGCCGTAAAACCTGTTCCCGCGGCGCAGCTTCTTCCGCCGCCGCCGCCATGGCAACCATCGTTAGCGCAATAATAAACTTTATCATATTCTTCGTATGATACATTGCATTCTCCATGTAAATTGATATTCCAACAACCAATGACTTACTCCATATTCGCCCAAACAACGAAAGTTCACGCATGTAATCCGATAACTAACATTCCACGCACGGACGCGGGATACAGGATCACCGTTGAGTAACCGCGTCATAATAGCATAAACGTTTCCTGAAATCAAAAGGTTCATGATTGATTTTACGCGTTTGATCCGTTATGTTGTACCGGTAACGGAGGTAGATAAACCATGAAGATCGTCGTTGCAATGGATTCGTTTAAGGGCGGACTTTGCGCCGCGGATGCCTGCCGGTATGTCGCCCGCGGATTACGAGAAGCGAACGCGGACGCAACCGTTGTGCTGAAACCGATGGCCGACGGCGGCGAAGGCACCGCTGCGGCGCTGCTGGCGGCAAGAGCCGGCGGCGCGTGGATACCGGTAACCGTTGCCGGACCATTGCCGGATCGTCCCGTTACCGCCGGCTACGCGTGGTTCGACGATGATCGTACGGCCGTGATAGAAATGGCGGCCGCCAACGGATTGCCTTTACTGGCAGAACATGAACGCAATCCGCTCAAGACCAGCACCTATGGAACCGGCCAATTGATCAAGGCAGCCCTGGACCGTGGCGCGCAGCGAATTCTGCTGGCCATCGGCGGCAGCGCAACGGTCGATGGCGGTGTGGGCGCGGCGACAGCTATCGGCTGGCGATTTCTGGACGCGGATAACCAGCCGGTTCCACCGGGCGGCGGATATCTGCGCGACATTGCAAGTATCGTTCCGACCACCGCGGTTTTTGCCGCATCCGGTTCTGCAACGCGGATCAAGGTCCTTTGCGATGTCACAAACCCATTACTCGGGGAACATGGCGCGGCGGCTGTTTTCGCGCCCCAGAAGGGCGCATCACCGGATGCGGTGGCGATACTTGAAAAGGGATTGACGCATCTGGCGCAACGGGTTCGAGAGGAACTGGGATTCGACATGACGGCGTTGGCCGGCGGCGGCGCGGCCGGCGGACTGGGCGCGGGTGCGGCGGCTTTTTTTAACGCCGATCTTACACCCGGTATCGACGCCATCATGACGGCGGCAAAACTGCACGATGCACTGCAAGACGCCGACTGGTGTCTGACCGGCGAAGGTTCTTTCGACACGCAGTCCCTGCATGGTAAAGTCGTTTCCGGCGTCGCTGCCGCGGCGCGCAAGGCTGCCGTGCCCACGGTCGTCATTGCCGGCAGGGTAAAAGCCGTGCCGGAAAATTATCGTTCGCACGGCATCCAAACCGCCCTGGCAACCCATGACCCCGATATGCCGCTGGACGAAGTTATCCGACGCGAACCGGAATTGCTGCAAGCAACGGCCGCGCGTTGGTTACGCGAAAACACATGCGGAAACAGAGGATCCATACAACAACGCGGTAACGATGCATGAAAATCAGAAAAGGAAAAACAATGAAACCGAATGTTGATTATGTACCCGATCGCGACGTGGATACCGAAATGGATCGCGCGTTACGCGAGTTATTGACGACATGTTTTACAAAAAAACAGGATGTCGTGTTCAGGCATCGACGCTATTTTGTCGATCCATATCCGCATCGCTGGGTGATCCGCGATCCCGGTGGCAGACTGGTGGCGCATGTCGGGGTTCACGAGAAATGCGTTGTCGCCGCCGATCGCGTCTATCGCGTCGGCGGTATCGGCGAAGTCTGCGTCCATCCCGATTGCCGCGGACGGGGATACGTCAAGCTGATGATGAACACAATACACGAATTCCTGACGGAACGTGAATTCGATTTCTCGATACTGTTTGGCGACCATGACGTTTACGGATCAAGCGGATACCGACCGGTTTCGAACCTTTACGTGGCGGAGAAACCGAATGCGAAACCGGACGAACGCAAGGCTGTTACCGGCTTGATCCGCGAACTCGGCGATCGGCCCTGGCCCGAAACAGATGTTATTCTGCTGGGGAACAAATTCTAAGGCGGGCTTCGCCCGCAACCCAGAGGTCAGAAGTCAGAGGTCAGAAGTCAGAGTGTGCGGTCCGATAATTCCGCGGAAACCACTCGAAAAGCATTGTCATTCCGAGCGAAGTCGAGGAATCTCGGCACTCCGCGACGGACGCAGATCCCTCGA
>PWZG01000177.1 GCA_003567575.1 PVC group bacterium
CAAGGATTCTTCCTACGGCTGGAAACTCATTCGGGTCGGCAAGTTCGCCGCGGCACTGGCTTCAACGCCGACATTTCAACAATACTTCGGCCGTGACCACGGGACCTGGAAAGCCGCGGGCTTGGCCTGGTACTTCAAGGACGGAGTCTTTAGCATGAAAGATATACAAGAGAAACCGTCGAATCCTGACGACAACGAAGATCCTGCCGTCGTGACGCTTCCTTTGGAAGATCAAAACACCATTCTCTACGGCCCGCCCGGTACTGGTAAAACGTATCATTCGACGCATTTGGCGGTCCGGATTGTGGACGGCACGCTTCCCGAGGGAAGTGATCCCGCCATCCAGGCGCGATTCCGCGAGCTGCGCGATGCCGGCCGAATCGAGGGGGTGACCTTCCATCAATCCTTTGGATACGAGGAGTTCGTCGAGGGAATCCGTCCCACCGTCGAGGCAACGGATGATGGCGAGCGGCCTGCCTTCGATTATCGCGATGGTATCTTCAAGCGACTGTCGCACCGCGCGCTGGCCACTGCATTGACGCCTTCATCCGAGCAAGCCGCCATGGTGGAATTCGAGGCCCGCTGGAAACGCCTGGTGGCCATGATCGGGGATGATCCCGAAAGGGAGTATGACGGGCTTACGACCAAGACCCGGTATCGACTGGAAATCACCGCACGCGGGAATATCAGGGGGCATAACACGGCTAGAACCGACGCAGCCGTGCTGGTGTGCAGCCCGGGAAATCTTCGCAGGGTCTACCTCCGATACCGCGACCGGAAGACGGTGACAACGGCGGAAGTCAATGAAGCTGTCGGCGTCGGAAGCCATACGAGCCTTGCCGCCGTCGCCTTCCGTGAGCTTCAGCAGCTTGCGCTGAAACAGCCGGCGTCTGCGCCATTGATCGACTACGCTGACCAGAAGGCGGCCAATCTCGATCTGCTCGGCAACGCCAATAGGCTGGCGCGCCGGCTCAAAGCGGCCGGTGAAATGCCAAGGTATGTTCTAATCGTGGATGAGATAAACCGCGGCAATGTCTCACGCATCCTTGGTGAGCTGATCACGCTGATCGAGCCCGATAAACGCATTGGCGCCGATCATCAGCTTACCGTGACCCTGCCCTATACGAACGAGCCCTTCGGGATTCCGCCCAATCTGTATATTGTCGGCACCATGAATACGGCCGACAAAAGCATCGCCCTCGTGGATGTCGCGCTTCGCCGGCGGTTCCAGTTCGAGGAGTGCATGCCGGAATTTAACGCGGACGTATGCCCTGGTCTAACGGACCTGATGCGGGAAGTCCTCAACGAAATGAACATCCGGATCATGCTGCGCAAGGATCGGGAACATCAAATCGGCCACTCCTATTTCGTGTCGGTTGACTCGGAGACCGCTTTCAACAACGTCATCCGTCGATCAATCCTGCCGCTTTTGCAGGAGTATTTCTACAACGACTGGGATGGGTTACGTTTTGTTTTCGGCGAAAAGGGTGATCAGGATGGCGCGTTTGTCAATGCGCTTCCTAAACGTGAGCCGAATCGTGCCCGTAACCAATGGCAGTGGAATCCCGCTGCCTGGAACGCCGGTTGCCAATATCTCCAGGCGCTTGCAAATACCTACGGCATGACGCATGGAAAGATTGCTGATGCATAACGCCGAACCGCTGCGTCTATGCGAATGGGGCAGTGTCGAGGTCGACCTCGATGCCGGGCAACGAACGGCGATCGCCGATGCCGTCGAAACCTGGCGTGAGCGCAGTGCGTTGCCGTTCGCCCCGCTGGAGTTCGGCGGTCCTGACGGCCGCCGGCTTTCCGCGCGTCAGTACGTCGGTGTCGTGGAAGTCGAGAACACCTCCGTGGAGATCTATCCCAAGCTGGACAAACGGTTGTTGCGGTCCGGGACCATTGGCGCGTCCGAGGGCGATACGGTGATGCGGAACCTGTTATGGATGCTGGACGTATCCGGGTATGCCCAGGTCATGCAGACGGATTCAGCCCACTTGGAAGAAAATCCGGTTTCCTACCAGGACCTGTTCGCGTACATGATGGCCGGCGAATTGATCCGCGAGCTGGAGGCCGGATTGGCGCACGTGTATGTCAGGGAAGAAGACGATATCCAGTGGGTACGGGGCAAGATCCGCCTGGAGACCCAGTATTCAAGAAACTGGATGAGACCCGACCGGATTGCGTGTTCCTGGGATGAGTTTACAGTCGACACACCACTCAACCGCCTTTTGAAATGCGCATGCCGGTTACTGGCCGGACGCGTCAGGCATCCCTTCGTCGCCGCGATGCTGAATGATTGCGCGTGGATGCTGAGCGATGCCGGCGATGTTGACCCGACGGTCGCACTGAGTGAATCCGAATCGATCCGCTGGGACCGTCACAGCGAACGGTTTCGTCGCAGTTACGAGGTGGCAAGGCAACTACTTGACGGTATGGGATACGATCTTGCCCGCGGAGACCGCCAGACATTTGTGTTCCTGCTGGATATGAACATCTTGTTCGAACACTACGCGCTGCGGATTCTGGAGCAGGCAACCGATGCGACGGTGTCTTTTCAGGATACCGTGGGATCGTTGATCAGACGGCCATCCCCGCGTATTCGACAGATCGCTGATTTCTGGTGG
>PWZG01000087.1 GCA_003567575.1 PVC group bacterium
CCCCAACCGGTCGGGCGTGTTCGCCGAACCATAGACTTCAGCGATGTAATCTTGTATTCCGACGCCGCCGCGACCGCCGTACGCGCCACCGCCCCGGTCATCACCCGCGCCAGGGCCGGTTTCCGGGAGATATCCTAATCCGTTCGCCGAAAGCGTTGCTCCCGTTTCGATCGTAACATCATGCAAAACCGTCAGTCGTGAAGCGATTTCATCCGGATACCCTGCGACGGCATTGGTTCCCGGCAACGACTGGATCTCAAATGATGCACCGGATTTCACCGTCAGGGAACGGAAAACCCAGTTCGTGCCGGGCGGCAGCGCAATATCTTGCGCAATCACCAGATCGTGGTCGGGATCGGACTGAAAATTGAAGGTACCATGACGACTGGCATCCGCGCGCCCATCAGACCCCGCCGCGCGAATGACTCCGGTAAATGTATTCTGTGCCGTATCCAACGCAATCCGACCGCCACCGCCGGCGGAACCCCCGGAACTATCACGCGTTCCGCCATCGGCGGCGATGGTTCCACTCCCTCCAAACGATTCCGCGATCAGCCAGATGCTGCCGCCGCTGCCGCCCCCAGACTGACCTTCAGCGTTGCCGCCATGAGCCGAAAGCGTTCCGTTGACTGCCAAGTGATCCCCGACGTCCAGCCGTAACGCACCGCCGCCGCGACCTCCGGAACTCGTTCCGTAATCACCACCGCCACTGCCCAACTGATCCGGGGTTTCGACGGAACCGTATCCCTCGGCAATATAATCCAGAGTATGTCCTACACCGCCCCGGCCGCCATACGCGCCACCGCCACGGTCATCACCCGCGCCCGGTCCCATCCGGGACGGAAATCCTGCCGCATCGGCGCTCAGCGTCCCTTGAATACTCGCCGAATCCGCGAAAATCGCCACCTTGCCGAAATCGCCGGTGTCGGGATCATAATTCATCACCGTGACCGTTGCCCCGAGAGGAATGGAAAGGTGGCCGACATTGGTATGAACACCGGCGACGATATCGCCGTCGGAAAGTGTCCAATTCGCGCCGGCCCAGTCTGTGTCGCTGGTGTACGACCAGGCGGCGTGCGTTGCGATGATCATGGCCGCCGTCACGTAGATCAACGCGATAAATGACGTACGGAAACGAACTGCAGCAACCATACGATCCCCAGACATAGCTTTCTCCATTTATTTCTTCTGACTGATGCCCGGCAAAAAACTCGATAAACATGTTTATTTAAACAGATGGTATTTGCGATGTAAAGATAATTGTCTCCGTTCAGAAGACTCGGCAATCTGGCGGAGGGAAGACCGAGAGAAAGCGTGCGGATGCGTGCTTCCCGTAGAACGGTGCTCCTGCGCCGTTTTCCCAGCGTTTTCCAATTAACAATTACGAAGCGAACTAGCCACTCTTGCCGACCCTGCCGCTTGTCCGGGCGTCGTTCCGCTCCCGCAGGAAAAAGCCGGGCTTGCCTCAGCGAAGTTCAATCACCGAACCGCGATAAATGCGCGGTGTTTCGTAAGCGCCCATATCGACCCGCGGCGTCGGATCGATCCATGGCCGTGAGGCAATAACCCGCGGGTTGCCGTCCAAATCGACCGCGTCATCCATCCAGGTCTGGTTTTCTCCCGTTCCGATACAGGGTGAATGGCCTCGCAGCCGATAATTACCGGCAACGGCGCCGGCGCCGTATCCCGAGCCCGGATGACGGAAAATCGGGTCGTCGTCGATGTTGCCTTCGCCGGGAATCAAGGGTTGGGTCAGGGAATAGGTCAAGCTTGTGACGTTGGTGTGGACATTGTCGAATTCTTCCGTGGCGTGGTTTTCCGCTACGATCAAATTAAGTCCGGTGACGTTGCCGGCGATACCGCCGCCGCGTGTTGCCTGATTACGTACCACGGTCAGGTTGTCCACCGTTCCCGCCCCGACGCCGCCGCCTTCACCGCCGGCGGTGTTTCCATAAACGAGGAGATTGCGTACCGTGGTTCGCGTGTCCATGAGGATGCCGCCACCATTTCCGGTGGTCGAGTTGTATCGCACGATACAGTTTTCCACCAACGCGGATGCCGTTGAAGTGATGCCACGAGCACGATTGTTTTCGACGATACAATCGCGCAATGTTCCACCGCGATTAAGATGCACACCGTAACTACCGTTATCGCTGATTAAACAGTTACGGACCAAACCGCCATGATTTGTCCTGAGTCCGGCACCGGTATGATTGGTAATGACCGAATCGACGATTTCACCGCCGTAATTCAGAAATACGCCATGAGGCCATCGGGCCGTATTGCGGGCGATGACGACGTTGCTGGCGAAGCCGCCGTAGTTCATAAAGAGTCCGCCGCCATGGGAATGAACTGTTGAGGATGCAGCGTTTTCAACGATTTCGCAGTTCAAAACGGTGCCGCCGTAATGGGTGGCAATACCCGCCCCGTGGGCATTATTCGAAAAATTGCCTTTCACCAGGCAGTTCGATACCGTGCCCCCGTAGTGAAGGTAGATCCCGGCGCCATGCGCGTTTTCACTGTCCGGTCCACGTCGCGCCTGATTGTAAACCACATGACAATCCGTCAGCCATCCGCCGTTACCCGCCGCATTGGTGGTCATGAACACCCCGCCGCCGTA
>PWZG01000377.1 GCA_003567575.1 PVC group bacterium
CCGCGCCGACTACCTTTGCATGCGTCGAATAGGGTGTCAGAATCAATTTCGACGAAGCGTTCCATACGGAAGGGGCCGGATCGCCCTCATCCTTGTACGCCCAGACATAAACGGACGGCGGGAACAAATAGGAAACACCTAAAGGCACAATATTTTCACCATCCACGCTATTCCAGTAAATTCCCGACGAAGCAGTCGCATCCCCTATGCCCGTACCGATAATGGGCTGCGGTCCGGGCCCCTCACCGCCTCCTTCGCCGTCAGTAGTTTCCGGCACCCAGGTGCAGGTTGCCGTAACCGTCGCGTTGGCACTCTGACTCAATGTGTTCATAATATTATACACTGCCCCCTCGCCTGTCCAGACAAAACCGGGATTGGGCTGCGTCTTGGCAATGGTCATGCCCTGATACACGTATCCGGAAGGCGTTGCACCAGGCACAAAGGTTATCTGAGCGTCTTCATCAGGCATGAGCAGAAACGGATGCGTAACGGTTTGACCTGGCGGAATCACCAACGTTACTTCATTATTAGCATACGATCTCATTACCCCTGTCCATCCGCAAGCGACCATAGCGAGCCACCAGCATTTTTGCATTCTCATATTCAATATCCCTTTCACTCATTCAACCGCCACGGCGTCGTTGTTTCCTGCTTGTCCACGTTGCAATAATTCGAGACTGGATAAAAAAATGTTCCCGTAATACAGATCATGAGCACTCTGGCGACTTCGGTGCTCCGAGGGTTTCATTGCGCCTCCTACTCCTCGATTGTTCAACCGCGCAAGCGTCTCGGTAGCTTTTTCCCAATCCCCTTCTCCAAATAGGGCAACCAGCATGCGGGCATGGTAATAATCCGGGGGCGCGTCATCACGCAACGCAAACCCTTTCCATCAAGGGAATCGCTTTCGGCGTTCTGCCGGCCTTGAACAGATAGTCGCTCACGCAGCGTAAAGCCGTCGCACGATGTTTTACGGTAATATTCGGATTTGCAAGGTAATCGGCAATGGTCCGCATGCGCCATGCAGCGAATACCGCGCGGCGTCCCTGTGGCAAGCCATCGCCGGCAGCCAGAAGCCTTGCTTCGATCGTTGCCTGATGAAATTGCCATCTGGTAACCAACTCCGTCATTCCGGATGTCCATACCCATTGGCCTACCGAATCCCAAAGTTGCGCGGACTGTTCTGGATGAGTGGGCAACCAGTGATGAACATGCAACACATACATTCGCAGCGCCGTCTGACGCGTTGCAAGCGGACGATCCGTTCTGACGTTTGCCAATAAATCGACTCCCTCCCGGAGTAATCGTTCGGCGGCGGGATACCCCTGCTTCCATTGTGTTCCGGCAAGATGATAGGCATCGGCGAATGACGAGCTCCACAT
The DNA here is from genome assembly GCA_003567575.1 of PVC group bacterium. Taxonomy (GTDB): domain Bacteria; phylum Verrucomicrobiota; class Kiritimatiellia; order CAIKKV01; family PXCX01; genus PXCX01. The sequence goes on from PWZG01000377.1 coordinate 1,380, forward strand.
GTGCCAGTTGTGGTCGGTTATCTCATGTTCAAGCGTATAGCTATCGATCAGCATTTTATACTCCACCACCTGCTGCACAAATCGCGCGTCAGTCACACGACTACGACCAAATTGACAACGTTGGCCCAGTTCGCGTAGTTTAGTGTAGATTTGCTCAAGCCCCTCAGGCTGATTGCCGTTGACAGGGGCCTCTCTTTGTCCGATGGCACTGTGCAAGAACATCGATAAAATCGCCGCAAACAGTATTGTTGCCTTGTATAAGCGCATTTATTCCGCCTTTCTATTGTTTTAATTTGCGTTCACATCTAAGAATGTATTCCGCTATGCGCGGGTTGTTTTGCTCCTCATAAACATCCACCAGCTCTTGAAAATGGTGTTTGGCCTCCCGCCATTGCTTGTCAACCATGTAGAGCCAGGCAATCGTCAGTTTAGCTTGGCGACCCAAAAACGAATCGCGGAATTCCTGAAATTGTTCTTCACAAAGATTTCTGGCGCGACGACGATCGGATGCCACGCCGGCGCTGAGTACGATCAGATGCCAGCGACTGCGTCCTCTCCATTCGTTTCCTTCGGGCGCATTGGCAACGACGTTTCGCCAGAGTTGTTCGGCTCGATCGTGGTCGCCTTGCAAATAGACGGTCCACCCCAATTTGGCGCTGACTTCACGTTGCTGTTCGGGGGACGGACGGGAAGCCAGCGCCAGCTCATAGAATTGGGCCGCGGCAGGAAGATCATTGGCCATCAAACGATCATCGGCCAGTTGAAGGACTTGCACAGGATCAAGGCGTCCCCGTCCGACATGGTCCCGCGCCAGCCTTAAGTATTGACGGTCAAGATTGTCAATACCCGATTCAACAGCTCCCAACAATCGAATCGTGGCGTTGAAATCGGCGTTGTCGAAGCGTCGTCGTCCTTCAGCGATATGCAGACGGATCGTGGTTTCCGAATCCGGGAATTCGCGCGCCAGGCGCGTCAGGATCAAACGCCGGTCATGACGGTTGCGGTCGGGATCGAGCGTCTCGAACAGCGCCGTCAGGGCGCGGCGCAACGCATCGCGTTCGGCGGGCCGGTTGGCCGGCAGTTGGCTGACCTCGCGCCAGGCGGCCATGGCGCCGCTCGCGTCACGCCGCTGTTGTCGGCAGACACCGATACGATACAGCGCTTCAAGGGCGCGTTCGTCGACGCCATGATCGCGGCGGTATTCGGCATAGGCGGTTTCGGCCGGAGCCCAGCGTTTGC
>PWZG01000386.1 GCA_003567575.1 PVC group bacterium
TCTTTCGTGCTTGGGTGTTTGGGTGTTTCGTCATTGTGGCACGTAGCTTTCTCTTTTTTGCTTTCAATGAGCTTAAGTAAGTGCCATTCACGTATACCCACTAGTGTTGTTCGAGGTCGAGGACGAGGACGACGACGAGGACGATATGTCAAAGAGAGCAGACGCCCCACCACAAAACTGTGTTTTAGCAATCGAATATGGAGACTCGACCACTAATCCCCGAGTCCCTTGATATTTCGGGGCAGTGTCCCGAGTGGCAGTGCGGTCAAGCCGGTGCAGCCCCGATTGTTCCTTTTTCTATCTGTTCGTGTGCATTCGAGTCCATTCATGGTTCGAACGCTTCGTTCGTGGAAAAGCAACCATTTCGATGAAAGCGGTTTGACGATTTGGCGGTTCGGGTTGCGTGATGGTGCTGTTTTACGATATAATTCACCCATTTAAAGATTGGATACTCTTCATGATTGGATGGAACTTGTCATGAAACTGAATTTCCTTGCCTGGCTCATTCCCGTCATTGCCGTAGTGACGGGCGCGACGGTTCTGGAGACCTGGCTGACCCATGATCCGATGCCGGATCTGGTGGTTCATGCGCCGGGTATGGATGGCGCGCCGGAACGTGTCGAACGGCACGATGCGATCGTGACGATAGGTGAACATTTCCGCGAGGGTGACGGCGTGCCCGCCGCGATTTCCGGCGCCTGGCCGGGGTTCCGCGGTGTAAACCACGATAATATTCATGCCGAATCCGTATCCTTGTCCGATTGCTGGGACGAGGATCCGCCGCGGATTCTATGGGAGATTGATATGGGAGAGGGTCATGCGGGCGCCGCGATACGCGATGGACGGGTGTATGTCCTCGATTACGACGAAGACGCTCGCCGTGATGCCCTGCGCTGTCTTTCCCTGGCGGATGGCCGCGAAATCTGGCGGCGCGAATACGATGTCGACGTCCGGCGTAACCACGGGATGTCCCGTACCGTACCCGCCGTATCGGATCGGTACGTGGTATCGATCGGACCGAAAGGTCATGTCATGGGCGTGGATGCAATCAGCGGAGAACTTTATTGGACGCTCGATCTGGTGCGGGATTTTGGCGCGAAAATTCCCATGTGGTATACGGGACAATGTCCGTTGATTGTCGATGAGGTAGCCGTTCTGGCGCCCGCGGGCGACGAAGTCCTGATGTTGGGCGTGGATTGCGCTACCGGCGAAATTCTCTGGCAGACGCCGAATCCGTATGAATTGGAGATGTCGCACTCCTCGATCATGCCGGCGGCGTTCGACGGGATCCCGATGTTCGTATATTCTGCACTTGGCGGGATGGTCGGAGTCGGCGCATCAAATGAAACACTTGGAAATATCCTGTGGTATGCACCGCAATGGGATCGCTCGGTGATGGCGCCGTCACCCATCGTCTTCGAGGACGGTCGCCTTTTTGTGACGGCCGGTTACGGCGGCGGGAGTATGTTGCTCAAGGTGGTTCGCGGTGATGACGGGTTTCAGGTGGAAACCATGAAGACATTCCGTCCTAACCAAGGGTTCGCCTCGGAACAGCAGACACCGGTGGTGGTTGATGGGCATATGTTCGGGATACTTCCCAATGATGCCGGACCGCTGCGGAATCAGTTGGTCTGTGTGCATCCGGACGATCCCGGCAATTTCGTCTGGACCAGCGGACGCGAAAACCGTTTCGGATTGGGACCCTACCTGGTAGCGGACGGAAAGTTGTATGTCCTACGCGACGACGGCGTGTTGGTCATGCTGCGGGCGACGGCCGAGGCGTATCATGAGCTCGGACGTAAACAATTGATAGACGGTCACGACGCCTGGGGCCCCATGGCCTTGGTTGACGGACGCCTCGTGCTGCGCGATGATACCCGCATGTTGTGTGTGGATTTGCGGGAAGCGTCGACACGCCAGGCCGTGGGACGGGCAGAATGATTGCGGGCAGAATGATAGGGAAGTAAGAGTGTAGGCAGAATGATTTTGGGCAGAATGATTTTCGGAGGAAGAGTGTGGACAGAATGATTTTGGGCAGAATGATTTTCGGAGGAAGAGTGTGGACAGAATGATTTAGGACAGAATGATTTTCGGAGGAAGAGTGTGGACAGAATGATTTAGGACAGAATGATTTTCGGAGGAAGAGTGTGGGCAGAATGATTTAGGACAGAATGATTTTCGGAGGAAGAGTTAGGGCAGAATGGAATGGCGCTGCCTTAAGGTCATGTTCGGACAACGTCGTCTGGAGCCGGCGGTCCCCCGCCGGAAGAAAAACGGCCGAGGACGGCCGTCTCCAGGCGTACGACGCATTGAGGGGCCGGTTTAAGTAAGTCCCATTCAAGGCAGAATGATTGCGGGCAGAATGATTATTCGGAGAGGGAGAATGTAGGCAGAATGATTTTGGGCAGAATGATTTTCGGAGGAAGAGTTGGGGCAGAATGATTTTGGACAGAATGATTTTCGGAGTGGGGGAATGTTGGCAGAATGATTTGGGACAGAATGATTTCCGGAGGAAGAGTTGGGGCAGAATGATTTAGGACAGAATGATTTCCGGAGGAAGAGTTGGGGCAGAATGATTTAGGACAGAATGATTTCCGGAGGAAGAGTTGGGGCA
>PWZG01000275.1 GCA_003567575.1 PVC group bacterium
CGGCACCATGACGCCACCCTCGCCGGCATTCCACATTAACCTGGTCAACATGTTTCCTTTCCGGTAAATGTTGCGCTGATGAATTGAAAAAACGGCTTGCAAAGGCTTTGCATGCCTCGATCTCAATTTTTCCGGGTTGATCATGTTTCTGCCTTGCTCATCATAATCCGCCAGCCCTGGCATCCATGTTGCCAAGGGCTTCCGCGAAACGCAAAAAGATAAAACCCGTGATTATCTCATTGCATATCCGTTTAAGGATCCGCGTAAGTGTAAAAACGGTGCAACGCACACACTTTAAGCGTACACTTCGTCGCACACTTAACCTGAGGTGACTGGCCGCCCCGGCATTCTTCTTCAGTGCCTTCGCATGGAAGGTGTACAGCATGCGCTCGATATGGATGGCCGGCCGTGGACCCCCGCGGATCAGTCCTTGCAGCGTTTGCCGGGCGCGAACGGCATGACTGCAGAACACCGGGCCGTCCAGAGCGCCTGCCGGACGGATCGCCTTGCGCATGGCGTCCAGTTGTTTCCGTCCCCGTTTACCGAGAAGCCTCTCGTGATCTTGAAGACGGTCATTTTCCAACTCGATTTGGCATGCCGAATGAGATATACATGTTTCATTAATCACACCGCCATGACGTTCCGGCGCCCGAGTCCACCCGAAGCATCAAGCGTTCCGGTCACGTCTCCGGAAACGCTTCCCTCGGCCAGCAGCAGAATCGAGCCGCCGCTGCCGCCCGCGCCGAGACGGGCGCTTCCAAAACCCCATGATTCGAATCGCGTCTACTATTAAGAACCAAAGGTAAAACGCCCAATACAAGCAATATATTTGGCATTCTGATTTCGTCATTCTTTCGTGCTTGGGTATTTGGGTGTTTCGTCATTCGTCATTATACTCAACATCGCGCAGGGATCAAGCGCCGTGACACTGAAATAACGACGGAAGTTATTAATGTTGCGCCATCCCGCCCCGCAACTTGCCATGCGATGCGTAATCCGTTATGATTAAACGCGATTCTTATCGCGAGAGATGAGGGAACGGCTGATACACAACATTGCCGGGGGAGAAACGATCATGACCAATATGAACGTCTTGTCGGAGCGCTATGCGACCGCTGCGATCAATGAGATATTTTCGGAACGCGGGAAAACGATTCTGGAACGCGAGTTATGGATTGCGGTCATGAAAATCCAGCGCGAGCTGGGTGTGGCGATCCCCGAAGACGATATCGCCAAATTCGAAGCGGCGCGGGAGCAGGTTGATCTGGAGCGTATCCGCGCTATTGAGCGCCGGACCAAACACGACGTCAAAGCCAAGATCGAGGCGTTTGTCGAGGCTGCCGGCGCGGGGGAACATATTCATAAAGGGATGACTTCACGCGATTTAACCGACAATGTGGAACAGTTGCAGATCCGGCGCGCGGCGCGGGTGGTATGCGACAAGTCCGTTTCGATTCTGCGCCATCTGGCCGAACGTGCCCGCGAATATAATGGTCTCGTATTAACCGCTCGCACACATCACCAGCCGGCGCAACCGACGTTGCTGGGACGCCGTTTCGCGATGTGGGCCGAGGAATGGTACGAACACCTGTTGGGATTCGAACATTTTTTGGCCGTCTACCCGTTGCGCGGCATCAAGGGCCCGGTCGGAACGCAATTCGACATGCTTTCGCTGCTCGGCGCGTCCGAGAAGGTCGAGTTGCTCGAACAGCATGTGGCTCAAACGCTGGGATTCGATAACCGGTTACTCTGTACCGGGCAGGTTTATCCCCGCTCGCTCGATTACCAACTGGTCTCTCATCTGGCGGCGATCGGGTCCGCGGGCGCGAATTTTGCCAAGGGCATGCGTCTGATGTCGGGATACGAACTGGTGACCGAAGGATTTCGTGAGGGTCAGGTCGGTTCCAGCGCCATGCCGCACAAAATGAATACCCGCAGTTCGGAGCGTATTTGCGGTTTCGCGGAGCTGTTGAAAATGTACGCTGACGGTGCATCCCGTCTGGCCGGCGACCAGTGGGAGGAAGGCGATGTCGCCTGCTCCGTTCAACGCCGCGTGATCGTGCCGGATGCGTTTTACGCCATGGATGGTTTGTGCGAAACCGTATTGACCGTTCTTAACGGACTGGGCGCCTATCCGGCGGTCATCGACCGTGAAACCGATCGCTACCTGCCGTTCCTGGCCACCACCGAGATGTTGATGCTGGCGGTCCGCTCGGGAATCGGACGCGAAGCGGCCCATGAATTGATTAAGAAACATGCGGTCAGCGAAGCGTTGCGGCTGCGCCGGGGCGGCGGCGAAAACCGGTTGATGGAGCTGGTTGCCGCCGAACCATTGTTTCAAAAAGCCGGTTTGACGCGCGAGCGACTCGAAGCCTTGTTCGCCGAAAAAATGCATTTTACCGGTCGCGCCGTCGAGCAGATCGAAGCGGTTTGCGCCAAAATCGACGCCCTGGCGGCCGCCCATGCCCAAGCGGCGGCCTATGAACCGGGCGATATTCTCTGAGGCGGACTTCGCCCGCAACCGAAGGGACGGAAGACTGCCGGACCGCAGTGTCGCGTCTCGGAACCGGGTAAAGATGCAATGCCTGAAGCTGAAAACGCAACCGTTGGAC
>PWZG01000503.1 GCA_003567575.1 PVC group bacterium
CGCCTACCCTCGAAGTCATCGGCTGGGCGAATTGGTAGACCTGGCCGCCGATCATGGCATCCGGTTTCCGGACAGGGTCGAGACCTTGGTGGACCTGGCGCCCTACGCCGTCGAGTTTCGGTACGACGCCGCTCCTGATGAAGGGGTTGACGAGTTGGATAAACAGGAAACGCTTGAGCAGATATACGGCCTGCGCGAATGGGTTATCGCGCAGCAGTAGGAATCTCGGGCCGGACCGGCGTTGAATGTGTGATGAACCGGCAACGGTGAACGGATTTAGAAACGCTTGGGATTATGATGGGATTTGGGATGAAGGCGGGAAATGAATATCTTCGGGACGGGAGATCGAATGCCTTGCCAAGCGCCAATGTGAAATGTGAAGACGTGCTCCTTGCGTCCAACTGGCGTCCACTGCGATGACGAAGTACAAATGGATATTCGCGCCTCGGTTCCGTCGCCATGCTTTCGGGTGGCGGTCGCAGACGCCGATCAAGCGAATCAAGGAAGCGAGTAGAGAAATCAAAAAGGTGGTGCGCAAAGAGCCTGTTGTTGCCGCTGAGGGGGCCGTTCTCTTCCTGGAAAAAATCTCTGCCGCCATCGAGCACGTGGACGGCTCTTCGGGGGCCATCGGAACGGCCGTAAACAACGCAATCGCCGCGCTCGTGCCGGTCATTGCGGATGCCCCGGCAGACGATAGGGTCCGGGAGAAATGGCTCGAACGCCTCTGGCAGGCAGTAGAGGACGACGAGATGCCGTATCTTGAGCTTCTGCCGGAATACTGGGGCGACTTGTGCGTCAAACCGGGGATTGCATCGCGCTGGGCGGACGGGTTCATCGATACGCTCAAATTCGTATGGAACCCGGATAGTCCGCCAGGAGGATGGTTCAAAGGGACGTACGCATGCCTGAGCGCTTTGTACAAGGCGGAGCGCTATGCCGAACTCATTGAACTCGTCGAGATCGATCCTCATAGCTGGTGGAGTGCCCGCATATGGGGCGTGAAGGCTCTCGCGGCTCAGGGCAGGAAGGACGAGGCCATTCGGTTTGCCGAGGCCACGCACGACCAATACGCAAACCCGGTCAGCATGGCCCAGACGTGCGAAGCGATCCTGCTTTCGGAAGGGCTGGTAGACGAAGCCTATTCTCGCTACGCCTTGGCGGCTAATCGCAAGACGACCAACCTGGCCACGTTCCGCGCTGTCGCCGCAAAATACCCACGGAAGAATCCGGCCGACATCCTGCGGGATCTTGTGGCGCATACTCCGGGGGAGGAGGGAAAGTGGTTTGCGGCTGCAAAGTCAGTCGGTCTGTACGACGAAGCCATCGAGCTGGCAAATCGGACGCCCAGCGACCCCAAGACCCTCAGCAGGGCCGCTCGTGACATGGCATCCGAACATCCCCGTTTCGCCGTCGAAGCTGGGCTGGTGGCGTTGCGTTGGTTGGTTTCCGGATACGGCTACGATATCATTGGCGCGGATGTGTCGGGAGCCTATAGCCACACGGTGAAGGCCGCTGCGAATGCAGGTTATCTGCCGCAAGCCATGGCGCGCATACGTCACCTCGTTGACAATGCGTGTGCCGACGGCTTCTTCGCCACCGGCATTCTCCAACAGCTTCTGGATCGCAACCCAGCAATGAAAGACGTCTCATGAGCGAATACCAATACTATGAGTTTGTGGCTGTCGATGGACCGATTTCGGACGAGGGGCTGCGGTATGCAGAGGGTTGCTCAAGCCGCGCCGATGTGTCCCGTGTCCACTGGCGAAATCAGTATAACTTCGGAGATTTCGGTGGAAGCGTTGAGCGATTGCTTCAGTACTATGATGCCCATTTCTACATCGCCAACTGGGGCACGGTGCGCTTCGCGGTTGCGCTGCCGGAAGGTGTCCTGGATCGGGACGCGGTTCAGCCCTACGTGCGAGGCCATGAACAGTACGAAAACACGCTCACCATCAAGCGCAATGGGGCTCGCACCATCGTGTGGTGGGAACGGAACGAAGAAGACGGCTGGGGCTGGACCGCGGGAGAGGGACTCATCAGCCGATTGGTCGGCATTCGTGAGGAGTTGATGCGCCGCGACTATCGATCGCTCTTTCTTGGCTGGCTGGCCGATTTCCGCCCTGACGATTGGCGAGACCCCAGAGATAGCGCCGTACTCGTGCCTCCCATTCCGGCAGGTCTGGATTGCCCGACTCCGGCACTGCAAACGCTGCTGGAACAGTTTCCCGTTGACTGCGATGCTCTGGCCGTTGCCACCGGGCAAGCGCAAGGCGGCATGCCGGATCGTATTCCCATTTCCGACGCGCTCGACAAGTTGCCGGTTGGTGACATGAAGGCACTGCTTGCTCGGGTGGCCGACGGGGATGGGCCCAGAGTCATGTCGGAATTGAACCGACTGACCTATCCACACCTAGAGCCGTCGTTCGGTGAGACGTTGACCTGCGTTGAGTTTGCCGCAAAAGCGATTGCGGTCCGCGAGGCAAGACTCAAGAAGGAGGCAAAGGCGGCCGCGGCGGAACGGCGGCGGGCGGCGGAAGCACGCAAACGCCACCTGGAATGCGTCATGAAGCGGTCGGATACCATCTGGGCCGGTTTGGAGCCCCTCATGGAAG
>PWZG01000119.1 GCA_003567575.1 PVC group bacterium
CCTAACCGCGACGGGAATTTTGAACGCCAATGCCCGGGGATACCTTGGCGGTTACGGTCCGGGAGCGGGTGTCACCTCTCGTGGTGGCGGCGGTTATGGCGGCGCCGGATCGCCGGCAACAGGTGACGGCCACATTCGGGGTCCCGCCTACGGCGAGGCTGATGAACCATGGCAGCCCGGCAGCGGCGGCGGGACGTCAGGCGAAGGGGTCAACGGCGCCGGCGGCGGGGCCGTCCGTATCCATGCCACGGGTACGGTAACGGTCGATGGACAGATTACGGTCAACGGCCAAAATGGATCCGGGACCAGCCGACCGGGCGGTTCCGGCGGTGGGGTCTGGATTACCTGTCACACCTTTCACGGCGCGGAAATCGGCGCAATTCAGGCACACGGTGGTAACGGCACGACGCGTGCCGGGGATGGCGGCGGAGGCCGGATCGCAATCCATTATAATCCTGCCGCCCAGGCTGCGCTGGCAAAACCGGTGCCGGACATGATGTTCTCGATCCGGCCGGGCACCCGGAACATTACTTTGTACCCACAGGAAATGGGAACGTTATACCTGCCGGACACCCTGTTTCTGAGTGTTCCGCTCGACGCGCAACGTTTCTGGCATACGCACCTGGTCATCGGGGAACTGACGCAGTGGACGCCCCCGGAATTATTGATGGACCATTGTGTTGTTCGCTTTCCGGAAGGGTTCAATCTGGATGTCGATGGTGATTTGATTCTGCAAAACGGCGCCCGGCTGGAACTTCATGCCGCGCCCACCAATGCGCTCAGCGGTGAGTTCGGCGCGAGACTGGATGTCGGCGGCGATATCCAGCTTGAAAACGATTCCTGGCTGGACATCTTTGCCCATCCGACGAATGGCGCCGTGGTCGGGCTGTATAGCGCCGGGGATGTCACGATCGATGCGAACAGCGGCATCGATGCGGCTGCTCGTGGATTCCGGCATTTCTATGGGACCGGTCGCGCTACATCCGGTTATGGCGCCGGATCTTACGGTGGACTGGGCGGCCGCAATCCGGGGCCGATCTATGGTTGCCCGGTTTTCGCGGTCGATCCCGGTAGTTGCGGTGGAACCCGCATTCGGGGCAGTGGTCCCGTCAGCGGTTTTGGCGGCGGCGCCATCCGGTTGATGGTTGGCGGCAATCTGCATGTCGACGGGACCCTGACCGCCGACGGCGGGTCCGGCGTTTCCCATGGCGGCGGCGGTGGCAGCGGCGGATCGGTTTTCGTCGTCTGCCAGCGTATCACCGGCACGGGAACGGTACGCGCCAACGGGGGACCGCAAGGCCATAGCACTGGCGGCCATGGCGGCGGCGGTCGGGTTGCCGTCTGGTACCGTATGCCGTTAAGCCGGGTGGAACAACATCTGGCCAGTCGCGACAAAAGCGGGTTTACCGTGCATGAACAGCAACCTTCTTCTTTCGCTGGAACCGTGGAAGCCAACGCGTTACAGACGGGCGATTATCCAGGGGAACATGGCACCGTCCGGTTCTGTACCTTGACGGGATCTCTGATTATGTTGCGTTGAAAGGTAGGTCAGACCGCAGACCGCAGACGGCAGACTGCAGGGCGGCGGGACGTTTCACCTTACAAAACGCCCCGCGACGCAAGCGTCAGGCGCCGCGTTGCGGGGGTTTTGCAAGAGCCTCGAGCGGTTCTGGTTGGGCAAAAAGGCGAAGATCATGAAAATATGTCCGTTATTTGTTATCGTGCTGATATGTAATATTGCCGTCGTGCTCCCGGGAAGAACGGAGGATGCATCGGGACTGCCCCGGGCTGCTGTCGAAGAGGCCGTTCCCGTTTCGATCGCCCGCGACGCAACGGCGCTGCAGCAGGTGGTCATCGCATCGGATGCGGACGCGGCAAGCAAAACCGCGGCCAACGAACTCGCTGAATATCTTCACCGTATAAGCGGAGCCGACTTCGCCGTTGTCGAAGGTGATGGAACCACAGGGATGGCGGTTGGCGGTTTTCAGGGTGGCCTCTGCGGTCAAGCCGCTACATATGCCCAATTATCAGGTGGATACAAAGGTGGAAAGGCTTAAAATGGGTCTTAGAACCCATTTTTTCATCTGAAAATGAGGCTTTAACAGATTGCCTGTTTGTTGTATGGTTTTGGTCATGCCGAGATCGACACGCTATCTGCAGACCGGATTCATCTATCATCTGACGCACCGGTGCCATAATGGCCGGTTTATGCTGCAGTTCAGCAAGGAGCGTGACCATTACCGGGAATGGTTGCGGGTTGGCGCTCACCGTTATCACGTCGCCGTTCTGGGCTATGCGATTACTAGCAATCATGTTCACGTGGTTGTGGATGTGGAGGAACGCCATACGGTTGCCGAGATGATGAAGCTTGCCGCTGGAGTTGTGGCCCAGGCGTTTCATCGGCGTAAAGGTGGCGAGGATTCCGTGTGGGAGCATCCTTATCAATGTACCAGGATTCAAGACGGCCGGCATCTGCTCAACTGCTTGCGTTACGTGGATCTGAACATGGTACGTGCCGGCAAAGTGGATCATCCGCGGCAATGGCGGTGGTGCGGCTACGATGAACTGACCGGACAGCGAAAGCGGTACCGCATTGTCGATCTGGAGC
>PWZG01000302.1 GCA_003567575.1 PVC group bacterium
ATCACGCCTGATGGTATCAAATACCATTTGAACAAGCTTAGGGCGGCAGGTGTGATCAGGCATGTGGGGTCGACAAAAGCGGGTCACTGGGAGGTGCTGAAATGAGCGATGCGCTGCTTGACAATATCAGCGCCCTGGCCGGTCAGATGCAGGATCTGGCGCGGCAGGCGCATACCGGCTACGCCGCCGAGGTGAACGCCTTGATTGCGTCGCGATCGCGTGACGTCCGGCAAATCGAGCATCTACTCGACGGTATCCTCGATTTCGGCTTCGACGACGCCATGGTCCGGCTTTTCAAACGCCTTTGCCGCTATTACTACAACCTCGATCCCGCCGCTACCGCCGTCTATGTCCACGCCTACCGCGACATGTGGGACAGCGAGGGGAAGGAGGGCGAGGATGGGTAAGCGATTGAAAGATGTGGCGGACGCATTGAGATGTTCAATGAACACAACACAGATTGAGTCACTGTGTACCGTGAACGCGGAGAACCTGGGAGGCGGCACTTCGCCGGACTATGAGTTCGGCTACATTGATATATCCGCCGTTTTATCTCAGCGCGTCGACCCCTCACAGGTTCAACGGCTCCAGACTGCATTCCTACTTCTTGTCCTGGAGCCGCGAGACGAGGAAGTCCGCCGGCGAACCGTGAAAACCGGTACCACAGTTGAGAGTATTGACTGGGCCGCATTTAGAAGAATACCCGTCTCGTGGCCTGAAGAGGGAGAAAGAGAGGCTATTCTCCGAATCGCTGATGCTCTTGACAGAAATACTGCTGTGCATGTTGCTGAGAATGCCAAGCTGATACAACTCAAATCCGGCCTCATGGATAACCTCTTAAGCGGAACTGTGCCCGTTCCCGCCGACCTGCATCCCGAGGAGATGCCTGCATGAAAGATCGCGTCCAGCCAAAAGTCACCGGTGGTTTCATTCCCGCGCATGGCGGGTACGAGGCCTTTCTCGAAGAGGGCGGCCTGCGCGAGCGGATGACGCGCGCGCGGCTCGACCGCCGCAACCAACAGCGGAGGGCGGATCAATGAGCGACAACCGACTAACGATCCCGAATGGCTCGGGCGAAATCCTGATCTACAAGACGGATGACGGCCGGGTAAAGCTGGATGTGCGCCTGCAAGACGAGACAATCTGGCTCACGCAACAGATGATGGCGGACCTTTTTCAGACGACGAAGCAGAACATCGGCCAGCATCTTAAGAACGTCTTCGCAGAGGACGAGTTACGTCAGGATTCAGTTGTAAAGCAATTCTTTACTACTGCCGCCGACAGCAAACGATACAAAACCCATTTCTACAATCTGGATGCCATTATTTCCGTCGGCTACCGGGTGAAGAGCCTTGTGGCCACCCGGTTTCGCATCTGGGCCACGGAACGGCTCAAGGAATACATCGTCAAAGGCTTCACGATGGACGATGAGCGGCTGAAGAATCCGCCGGTTGCCGGCACGCCGCTGCCGGACTATTTCGACGAAATGCTGGCCCGGATCCGTGACATACGGGCCAGTGAACGCCGCATGTACCTGCGCGTGCGCGAGATCTTTGCCATGGCGGCGGACTACGAACCGTCGCATCCTGAGACCATGCAGTTCTTCAGCATCATTCAGAACAAGCTCCACTTTGCGGCCACGGGCATGACAGCGGCGGAAATCATCCGGTCGCGGGCGGATGCCGAGTTGTCGAACATGGGGCTCACGAATTGGAGGAAAAACGAGGTCCGCAAACCCGATGTGACCATTGCCAAGAACTACCTGCGGGAAGACGAGATCGAGGAACTGAACCGGATCGTGTCCATGTGGCTCGACTTCGCGGAGGATCAGGCGCGCCGCCGCAAGCAGGTCTTCATGCGGGACTGGGAAACCCGCCTTGATGACTTTCTTAACTTTAATGAGCGCCGTGTGCTCGCAAACGCGGGTACGGTGAGCAAGGAAGACGCCGAACTCCACGCGCACACAGAATATGACCGGTTTACCGAACGTCGCCGGGAGTATAAAGAGCGCATTGGAGCAGCGGACTCAATCAAGATGCTGGAAGAGGCTGCAAAGACGATTGGAGAGCCTGTACCAGATGAAGACAACAAGAAAGATCCGGCATGAATATTCAGTGGGAATATGATCTCGTCGAGCGACCCTTCTGCGAGCAGCTTCAGAAGATGGGCTGGACGTGGGGCATTGGGGTCACGTCTCTAGATTGTGTTGAAAAACCCTCATGTTCCTGGATTCGGAATGGGCAGGCGCCCCACCACACCGTACTCGTACACTCGTACACGCAACTCTCTGTTTTCCCGCATATTCCAGATTGGGGTGACAGTAGGTGTACGAGTACGAAACATCAAAACGGGCTGATGCCCCACCGCCGAACTTTTTCAGCGGAATCGTCTCTAAAGACGTGACCCCGATGTCCTCCAACATCCCTGTCAAAAACATCGCCGTCATCACTGCCGTGGTCGTCTTTTTCATCATTATCCTCCGGTTATTTTGCTGTACCGAAAAAAATGATTGCATATTTTTTTAAAATTTGCAAGGATTTCGTTACGTATGAATGCGGGAACTCCAAAGAGGCGTAAAAAGGGGCCGGCATCCGACCCCGAAATCGG
>PWZG01000040.1 GCA_003567575.1 PVC group bacterium
ACCGGCCCCATCAGGCCGCCGGTGCCCAGTTCGTTGAGGCGCAAACGTTCCGTCTTGATGGCAAAATGGTTGTCACCGTTTTTCAAGAGGTCAGTCACGTCATATTTGGCCGGGCGGCAATAGCCGGTAAAACGGTCGCGTATTTCACCCGCGTGGCGTTGGCCGTCCGGAACCACATACGGTACGTGTTCGCCGTTGACGTAAACTTTGGCGCTGCCGTCGGTCGAGCCGATCCACAGATAAGCGCGCTTGCCTTCCGGCAGGGCGCGCAGCCGCTGGCTGGCGCGGTAGACCATGCGCCCGGACGCTCCGGAGGCCTGATCGGTCAGGGTGTTGTGATGGCCGATGGACGACCAGGTGTCGCGCACCACGTGTTTGCTTGGCCAGTCGCCGGCGTCATAGTCCGGGGCGACCCAGGGACGCGAGGTTTCCTCCGCGTCGGGATTGTGTTTCCATTTCCATTCCAGCATCGGGCGGCCATGGCGGGCATACGTTTGATTCATCCGGGCGGCATCCTTGTAAGCATTGCCCCACTGATAATCAAAATAATGACGACCGATTCCCGCGGCGCCATGACGGGGGGTGTCGAAACTGTACTGTTCCCGGTAACGGTTGCGCAAATGGGCCAGCGTCCCCCGCCATTCCTCCAGGTCGGTTTCAAGATTCCTGAAATCCGCCGCGGCAAAATCTTCGCGCATCTTCATGAACAGCTCAAACAGGGCCAGGCTTTCATCAATGAGTTTTACCCGGCGATACTCGTCAATGGTTTCGCATTGCGCCAGCGCCTGATCGATCAGCGCGCGCGCTTCCGCCATGACGTCGGGGGTGAACATCCGCAGATAACCGAATCCGGACCCGGCATATTCCCGGGTTTCGATCCATGCCCGGTCGATATGATGCCAGTAGGCCGCCATGGGTTCCGCGGCCGCGCCGTAAAAGCGGGTCCACAAGTCTTGCAGGATATCCTCCGGCTTTTCGTCAGGATAAAAGGTCATGCGGATACTCAGATAGAAGCCGGGCAACATGTTTTCCCAGCCGCCCATGGTTTCCGGAGTCCAGAACGCGCAATTGTTTTCCAGAATAATCGGGATATCGGTGCTCCATTTGGTGATGAACGGGTTGGGCGCGGTGATCTCCGCCAGATTCATGCCATAGGCATAATAAGCCACCCGTTCGGCGACCTTACCCCAGCCTTCCACCATGTCCCTTAACCAGAATTCATTGGGATGATCCTGCCAGGTCATGGGGTGATGGCGGTTGAAATCAATCGGGGCGATCACCGGGACAATATTTGGGTGAACCGGCTCCCGCGCCGGCGGCATATTGAAATTCACATAGGCCAGCATACCGTAAATCACATCCGGATATTTTTCGCCCACCCGTTCCGCCACCCGGTTGGCCAGCATCATCAACCGATCCGTCACCGACCAGCGGCCGGCCGCCGGTTCCCATACCCGCGGTTCAGGGTCATGCTTCATTTCTTCCGGATCTTCGGTCGGCACCACACGGTCTTCCGGGGAAAGAGAGATTGAGGGTTGGTAGTCGGCATCCAAACGCTCGATGATACGGTCGGCGACCGCGTGAGCCACATCTTCCCGGGTCCACCGATAGCCTCTGCGCTGCGGTCTTCCATCGATATGCAGACGCCAATCCGGGTTGGCCTCAAGCTGCTCTTCCGTGATATAGCTGCCAAGGATATGGCGTTGCTCCAGATGATTGCCGCCCAGGCGGTTACGCCGCAAAAAATCGCGGTCCGCCGTACGACCCTGAATACCCCGGAATTCCGTCGCCGGCGCCAGTCGCTGATCCATGACGTCAATCGTCAGGGTAGATGTTTCAGGGATCACCTCGCCCAGGCTGGACGGCATGAACCAGCGGCAGCCCATGCGGTGCAGCAGTTCATAAATCGCGTAACTTGTGCCGTATTCGGATTCGCCGTACAGACCGATGCCCCGGCGGCCGTCAACCACGACCCGGAATCCGAACTTGCCCGCCTTGGATATGCCGACCGGACCGAAAATTTCCTCCGCCGCCCCGGCGATGTAAATCGGGATTCTGTCATCATCGGCGGCCAATGTATCGGTAATTTCCATGGTCGTCCCGGAAATCCGGCCAAGATAATTCGCCAGATCCAATACCGAATCACGTTGCAGATGCCGGCTTCTCTCGGCCAAACGGATCATGTGGGGCGTATGGCGATGAATTTCCGCTGCCTCCCATTGCATGACTTCCGCCGGCGCCACAATGACGGTCAGCGCCCGGCCGTGTTCGGCCAGCCGGACTTCGCCCGCGCCGCCGCTGGCGGCCATGCCATGGGCAAACCCCGCGAACGCGAGCAGCGCCAAGATCGCGATCCAAGAATTGGACGGATCGTTCATGAGACATTTTCGAGCGGTGATGGGATGTTTTGATGAACTTACGGCATGCATACGTTAACTCCTTGTGATGTGATATTCCGTTTGTTTTTTTGTAAGCGTTCACGGTTCACGGTTCAAGGTTCACGGTTCACGGTTGAAGAAAAGCGGCATATGACAATTTAATTGAGCATTTGAAGATATCAAAAGTGGTGGCAACCTTGGCCGGAAACAAACAAAAAACTGTAA
>PWZG01000452.1 GCA_003567575.1 PVC group bacterium
ACGGTTCAACGGTTCAGATGTTCAGAGGTTTTTTTCGGAGTTTTCGTAAAATACAGTCAATTCCGCGTCAGGATATTACAGTTTTTTGTTTGTTTCCGGCCAAGATTGCCATCAATTTTGATGTTTTCAAGCGCTCAATTAGTGACTTATTCAAGCATGTTTGCGCAAAAAAACAAGAAAACGGTGATCCGCTTACTTGCGTGATCACCCTCTCCCTCTGGGAGAGGGCAGGGGGTGAGGGTTGGCGAAGCCATTAGATTGTCATATGCTGCTTTTCTTCAACCGTGAACCGTGAACCTTGAACCGTGAACGCTTACCTTTTGTGCAAGCCGTTTCGGGAGATCCCTCGACAAGCTCGGGATGACTAAGTGCTGCTTTACTTATGTCGTTACGGTTAGTTGTCGCACAAGCGTGTCGGTTGCGGTTGATGCGTCAACCGGCAACCGGATTATGGTTGCGCCGGCATCGCGATAGAAGTCGGCCAGTGGCAGTGTTCGGCGGTGGTATGTATTCAGGCGGTTGCATACTGCCTGGCGCGTATCATCGGTCCGTTCATTGCGTTCGCCACCGATGTTGCGCCGGATTCGTTCGTAAACAGTAGCGGCATCGCATTCCAGGAGAATCACGGTATCGACCGACACTGAATCGGCAAGCATGCGTGCCTGTCCCACGTGTCGCGGCAATCCGTTCAAAACCAGGCGGTCGCCTGGTGTTGTCATGCGGGACGTTGCAAATGCCGTCAAGATTTTTCGAGCGATTTCAAACGTCTCGTTTTCCAGCAACGCACCGGTTCGCAGACAATAACGCACGATTGCAACGTCATCGCGTGACAAGTTGCGATACGGTTCGGTTGCGGCGGCAGTTTCCCGGAGATGCCGGCCGAAATCGAAATGATGGCAGCGGCATCCCTGCCAACCGCATTGTTGTAATTGTTCGCCCAGCGGTGTCTTGCCGGAACCGGTCGGCCCCAGCAGCAGCATGGCGGGCCGGCGTTTTGAAGGTCGTGGTTGTCGATGCCGCACGGTGAGAACCTTTTCGATGAACATACACGTTTTGCGTGTATCTTGGTTGAGAGAACCTGAGATCGGTGGACGCGTACGGGCGACGATTACGGACGACGGCAGAGTTCATTCGTCCACCGTAATCGTCGCCCGTAATCGTTATCCGTTCTTTCTTCCCCGAAAAATCTGATGGAGCGCCGCGAAATCACGAGGCGCCACTCGTTTGAGAACGTCCAACATCGAAGTGAGCGAAAGCATGCGGATGACAGGACTTCGGCAACGTATGCTCCATGCTCCGTGGTTTTTTCGTCGTTCGTTGCCGGAAGCAAGTAAATCAAAATTCAGAGGGTGCTGCAAGTTTTTATTGTCCTGAAAAAATGGTATTGATGGGGTACGTGAATTCCGGTATGCTTCCGTTGTTGCGAAACGTATTGATTCATCGAAATCGTTAAGGCGCATTATTATGCCGGAAGATCATTCAACCAAATCGTTTGCCTGGGACGGCATGGAGTTCCCGATTCCAAAGGACTGGGATCTTGCCAATTACACGATGCGTCGGAATATTGCTTCCCTGTGTTTCGAGGATGCCACTGACGTTCGCATGGAACTTGACTGGACGGCTGCCGCCGGTCGGCATGAAATCGCGCGGGTACAGGAACAGCACGCCCGGTTTGCCGAGATGTTGCATGAAACGGCATTGAGCGTCGAGGCCGTGACCGATGTTTCTGACGTATGGGTCGTGTTTCTTTACACCATGCCGGGATCGGTTCGATTAATGACGGCGCTGCATGTTGGAGAACGGTTTCCCTTGTTTGTTTTTATCCGGTTTCATGCCCTGCATTGTTCGCGACGTGAAGTCATTCGCGATGCGCGTACCGTGATCCATGGGTTTCGGTACCAGAGTGAGGGAGCGATTGCCTGGCGGTTTTTCGATGTGTGCTGGCGCATACCGCGGCAATTCCGGCTGGTGGAAACATCGTTGCTGGCCGGCCGTAAGATGATGGTGTTCGAGCATCGGTTCCGTCGATTGTTTCTGTGGCGTCTATCGCTGGCGGATCGTTTGATGCGCGAACGCGCGCCGGCCGAAGTCGCCGCCGATTTTCTTAACAAATTCAAGGGTTTACCCGGCGTCCGGTTCCGAGCCGACGGTGCGGACGAGCTGCGCGTTCGCCGATACCGGTGGCATCCGTTCGGTCAGTACGAAGAAATCGGTCGCGCGTGTTTCCGGTATTGGGCCAAGGTGGACTATTCCGTCTCGGAAAACGCCATGACGATTGCCGTGTTCAACTACCGGCGCGCCGCCGACCTGCATTTGCTGGAAGGATTGAAATTTGCGGATTAAATCCCGGCGCAACGGATTCGTGAGCCTTAATATAGCGCTTCTGACATAAAAACAAGAAAAAGTGACGCGAGGGCGTTGGGTGATTCGGGCAAGAGGTCAGAGGTCGGAGGTCAGATGTCAGTTTTCTGAAACGATAGAGACAAGGATTTCTCTTGCTGACATCTTGTGGTGTCCGACAAATGGTGTGAATCAATCCGGTGTCATCCCGAGCTTGTCGAGGGATCTGCGTCCGTCGCGGAGTGCCGAGATTCCTCGAC
>PWZG01000308.1 GCA_003567575.1 PVC group bacterium
CCGCGCCAAGCCGTCACGTTAACTACCTCATCGCTGCCGTCCGCAAGGTGGCCGCCTTTGAGCACACAACCGATGTTCCAGCGTTCAGCAATAACGACGGCAGCCCGCTGCTGTGCCGCGAGGTCGCTTATGGCGGCGCCGGCCAGGATTTCGGCCTCGTGAATGTTGGGTGTCACGACGGTAGCCGCCGGCAACAATCGGGTTTGCAACATGTCCACCGCATCATCACGCAGCAATCGCGCGCCGGATCCGGCCACCATGACCGGATCAACCACCAGAACCGGCGGTTGCCTTCGGCGCATCTCGGCGGCCACGACGGCAATGATATCGGCACTGTACAGCATCCCCGTTTTCACGGCCTGCACGGGGAATGCGTCCCACACGGCGGCGATCTGGGCCGCGATCATATCGGTGTCCACGGGACGGATTGCGGTAACGGTATCCGGATTCTGGGCCGTCAGACAGGTAATGGCACAGGTCCCGAATACGCCGGCGGCGGCAAATGTCTGCAGATCTGCCTGGATACCGGCGCCGCCACCGCTGTCCGATCCGGCAATCGTCAATACCGCCGGACGACAAGCTTGGGTTGCGGACTGTGGGTTACGGGTTTCAGGAGCATGGCGTTTGTTTTTATCCATGGATAAGGTATCGGCAACGAATTACCATCCGTCGCCGATTTGTCCGGCTTTAGCCAGGGCGCGTGCTTCGACGCCCTGAATTTCGGCATATCCTTGCGAACTGACGGGGTTAAGGCCTTCGCTGATTTCCATTGAGGCATCGGCTTCATTGTATAGCGACGCCGGGCAGTCGGTGAGCGCATTGAACAACAAATTGCCTTTGTACATTTCCAGCGTTACCGTTCCCGTCGCGAATCGCGCCAGGCTTGCGATCGCCTGACGGGCCGCTGCGACTACCGGATCGAATACGCGGCCATCGTAAATCCCGTCGGCGACAATGGCAGACATGGCACGGAACATCCGGGCGGCGCGCCGGTCCAGCACGGCCTGATAAATTTGTTGCAATGCCGTCCCCAGCAGTTCCATGCCGGGCGCTTCATAGACGCCACGACTTTTGGTTCCGACAATCCGGTTTTCGAGTGCATTTTTCAGGCCTATTCCATGCCGGCCGGCGATCTGGTTGGCTTCCTGCATCATCGCCAACGGTTCCAGAACATGGTCATTGACGGCCACGGGCAGTCCTGCTTCAAACCGGATACGAACCGTTTCCGAACGATCCGGCGCCTTGTCAGGCCATACCACCATCGTTGGTTCGACGATGCGGCAGGGCGTTTCCAAACTTTCCAAATCGGCGGCTTCATGCGAAAGACCGGCCAGGTTGGCGTCCGTCGAATACCGTTTGGCGCTGCCGCCGAACGTTTCGATTCCGTGTCCGGCAAGATAACGCTGCATTTCGGCGCGGCCGGGAAATTCCGTCAGCAAGGCGGGGTCGCGCCACGGCGCGTACACTTTCATTTTCGGCGCCAGCACGTTGGTATAGCGTTCGAAACGCATCTGGTCGTTACCGCGTCCGGTCGCCCCGTGTGCCAGTACGGTACAGCCGTGTTGCTGCAGCTCTGGTAACAGACCGCGAACCGTCACGGCACGCGCGATTCCGGTCGAATTCCAGTATCCGCCGTCATACATGGCCTGGGAGCGAATGACGTCGAGGCACGCCTGCGCCATATCCTGTTTGAGATCCACGATCACCGTGGGTGCGCCGCAGGGTTCCATGCGCCGCGCCACATCGGCGATGTCCGTCTCGTCAGGTTGACCCAGATCGGCGCTGAAACAAACCAGTTCGATGTCCAGATCCACCAGTTTTCGCGCGATCGTCCGGCTGTCGAGTCCGCCGGATACACATAATCCGACCTTTTCACCTTTCATCTCATGAAGTTGCATTGCCTGTTTCCTCTTCGTCAATCTTTAATCCGTGCCATTCCGTCAATGCATCGTCGATCATTTCCAATGCTTCATCAATTTCGTTGTCGCGAACCGTTAACGGTGGCAGAAAACGGATCACGTTTCCCTTGCCGCCTACGGTGATCAATCCCATATCGGTCAGGATATCGGCCAGTTCCTTGACTGGACGATCGGCTTCCAACCCGATCATCAAGCCGAGACCGCGCACATCCCGGATGCGTTCAAACCGGTCGGCATGTTTTTCGAGCGCTTGTTTGAAGCGGGCGCCGGCGGAGGCCGCCCGTTCAACCAGTTTTTCTTGCGCAATCGTTTCAATAACGGCAAGCGCCGTTGCGCATGCCAGCGGTGATCCGCCGAACGTGCTGGCATGTTTGCCGGGCTCCATGACATTGGCCAAAGCCGGCTGCGCCACGACCGCGCCGATCGCATAGCCGCCGCCCAGTGATTTTGCGAGCGAAAACGCATCCGGCGCCACGCCGGCGTGCTGAAACCCAAACCATTTACCGGTACGCCCCATTCCGCACTGGACTTCGTCGCAGAACATCAGCAGATCGCGTTCATCGCACAGCGCCCGAACACCACGCATAAATTCCGTCGTAGCGACCTGAACGCCGCCCTCGCCCTGTACCGCTTCGAGTAGAATCGCGCCGGTACGCTCCGTTACAGCCCGGCGCACCGATTCCAAATCGTTGAATTCGGCGTAAACAAATCCGGGCATTACCGGGTCGAATCCCTCGCGAATCCGTTCCTGTCCCGTGGCCGCCATCGTTGCCAAAGTCCGGCCATGAAATGAATTCCGCATGCAAACAATCTCGAAACGCCCGGTTGCATGCCCGCGCAAACGCGCCAGTTTAATCAACGCTTCATTGGCTTCGGCGCCGGAATTACAGAAAAAACTTTTCCCGCCATCCGTCAAGATGCTCAGTTTGCGGGCCAGCAGGGCTTGCGGCCGATTATAGTGTAAATTGGATACGTGGACCAATTGTTCGGCCTGCTCGCGCATCGCGGCCAGGACGCGCGGATGACCGTGCCCGAGATTGGTGACGGCGATACCAGATGAAAAATCGAGATATACCTTTCCGTCCGCGTCCCACACCTTGGTGCCTCGTCCGCGCGTCAGCACCAGCGCCGGGGCGTACGTCGGCATAACGTATTGTTGATAAAGGTTGACGATGTCTTCCGTTCGGGTTGTCATGCGGTAATCTCCGTTCCAATCCCTTTGTCGGTGAATATTTCAAGCAGTAACGAGTGGTTCACGCGACCATCAATCAAGTGAACCTTACCTACGCCGGCGGCAATGGCTTCGACCGCGCTACGCATTTTGGGCAACATCCCGCCGGCAATCGTACCGCAGTCGATGAGCGCGCCGACATCGTCGGCGTGAACCGTCGAAATGAGGCTGCCGGCATCGGCGGGATTGCGTAGAAGCCCGGGTACATCGGATAAAAACGCCAGTTTCCGGGCCGGTAACGCCCGCGCAACGGCGGCAGCGGCATCATCGGCGTTCAGATTGTATGTCGCGCCGTCGTCGCCAAGCCCCAACGGGGTTACGACCGGAATGACACCGCGTTCGAACAATTTCAGGATGGGATCGACACAGGTTTTGCGTATATTGCCCACAAACCCCCAGTTCAAACGTTCACCCGTGACTTGATCGTACTCTTCAAGTCTGTCAACGCTAAATAAATCGCGACCGTCAACCGTTTCGGCGCGACCGCCGAACCGTTGGATGGTGGCGACGATTTCAGGATTTATCTCCCGGCTAAGGACGGCATCGACCACCTTGATGGCCGCGGCATCGGTTACCCGCAGTCCGCGAACAAATCCCGGGGTCAATCCCTTTTCCCGCATACGTTGCGAAATCGCGTTGCCGCCGCCGTGGACAATCACGGGTAGCATGCCGACACATTCCATGAATGTTATATCCTGCAGGATCCCGTCATGTTGCGGTTTGGATTCCATGGCGCTGCCGCCGAATTTAACCGTAATGTACGCGCCGCGAAACCGCTGAATATACGGTAATGCCTCGATCAATACGGCCGCTTTTCCTATCGGAGTATTCATGGTTACGTCATGTATGCCGCGTTGATACGAACATATTCCTCGGTACAATCACAGGACCACATCATGTATTCGCCGATACCGCCGCCGAGGTCTATGGTCAACCGGAAAGCCGGTTTTTCAATGACCTTCCGCAACGTGGCGAACGGGATATCCGTTGCACAACCGTTATGCACGGCCGTCAGATCGTCATAAGCGATGGCGATACGGTCTTCACTGAATACGGCGCCGGAAACTCCCAACGCGGCCATTACGCGACCCCAGTTGGGGTCGGCGCCGGTCCACGATGTTTTCACTAGCAACGATCGCGCCACCGCGCGCGCCGCCTTTGCGGCATCAGCCGCATCCACGGCGCCACGCACGGTAACTTCGACCACTTTGGTCGCGCCTTCACCGTCCGCCACTACGGCATAAGCCAGGCGACGGCATACGGCGGTGAGTTTATCCGTAAACATATCCCAGCCCGGCGCCTCAGGAACCAATTGCGGCGTATTGCCCGCCTGCCCGTTGGCCAAAAACAGCACGGTATCGTTGGTGCTTTGATCGCCGTCGACGGTCACCCGGTTAAACGATGCGTCAACCGCCTGTTGCAACGCCGACTGAAGGGCTGTCGGCGTGATCGCGGCATCGGTCGTGATAAACGCCAATAACGTGGCCATACACGGTTCGATCATTCCGGCGCCTTTAACCATGCCGCCAATGGTGACCGGAACACCGTTAACCGGGAAAGTAACGGCAACATGTTTTTCGCGGGTATCCGTCGTCATAATGGCGCGTGCGGCCGCATCGCCGCCCGCCTGCGACAATCGTGCCGGCATACCGGGAATGGCATCCGAAATTTTATTAATCGGCAGCGGTACGCCAATGGTTCCCGTCGAGCAAACCAACACGGCATCGGCATTACAATCGAGTGCCGCCGCCGTTTCGGCGGCCATACGTTTCGTGTCGCGCATGCCTGCCGCGCCGGTACATGCGTTGGCATTTCCACTGTTAACAATGATGGCCCGCACCGGCGCCGCGCGGCTCAGAATATCCCGGCAGTATCTTACCGGCGCCGCTTGAATCCGGTTGGTCGTAAACATACCGGCGGCAATCGCGGGCGATTCCGATACCAATAAGGCTAAATCATCACGATTCGAGCGGATTCCGGCAGCAGCCGTCGCCGCCGTAAAACCTTTCGGCGTTGTTACGCCGCCGTTGAATATTTCGCCTTGCGACGGATTCATACCGAAACGCTTAACGTTTCGAGAATTGGAAGCGTTTACGGGCGCCCGGCTGACCGGGTTTCTTGCGCTCTTTCATCCGTGAATCGCGAGTGAGACAACCGCTATTCTTGAGGACTTCACGCAATGATTGATCGGCACTGGTCAGCGCTCGCGCAATCGCGTGACGCATGGCGCCGGCCTGCCCGAAAATTCCGCCGCCTGACGCTTTCGCCATCACGTCGAACTTGTTAAGCGTATCCGTCAACTGCATCGGTTGCTCAACATAACTTTTGACCGCTGCCGAACAAAAATAAGCATCCGGCTGACGATTATTGACTACCCATTTACCGTTTCCGGGCCGCAAACGCACACGCACCACGGCCGTTTTACGGCGTCCGGTCGCACTGAATTCCTGAATTGTTTCCGCCACAATATTTCCTCCCGCTTTACGCGTCGAATGCCAAGGTCTCGGGTCGTTGCGCGGTATGCGGATGTTCCGCTCCGGCATAAACTTTCAAACGGCTAAAGGCATTCCGATTCAATGCGTTTTTCGGAAGCATCCCTTTGACCGCCAATTCTATCATACGTTCGGGATGCTTGCTCCGCACTTCAGCAGCCGTCTGTTCCTTTAATCCGCCGCGATACCCGCTAAAACGCTGGTAAATCTTCTGGCTTTCTTTTTTTCCCGTCAGCTTTACACGCGCGGCATTTATAACAACGACAAAATCACCCGTGTCCACATGTGGCGTATAAATCGCTTTGCCACGGCCCCGCAACAGGCCGGCGGCTTTAACCGCCAATCGCCCCAACGGACGGTCGGCGGCGTCCAACAACAGCCAACGACGCTGTATCTGTGACGCATTCGGTATGGTGGTCTTCATTTGATCGCTTTCCTTCCTGAAATAAACACGAGCGGGAAATATACAAATTAACGCCGGTTTTGTCAAGAGCGTATTTTCCGTCCCCGCGAAATCGGCAAACCAATGCTGGACGCCGCCGCCGATCATGCGTATAATTCCGGGCATGGAAAAAGGCATGCATCGACCCATTCTAACCTATGGCGCACCCGAACTGCGGCGCAAAGCGGCGCCCGTGGAAACCGTCGACGACGAGGTACGGTCGCTGGCGCGCGCTATGCTCGCCACGATGAAGGCCGCCAATGGTATCGGATTGGCCGCCGAACAAATCGGCGTCGCACGCGCGATTTGTGTCGTCAATGTACCTGCCGAGCACGATATCAACGATGACGGCGAACGTTTGAATCCGAACGTGACGATGCCGTTGATCATGATCAACCCTCGAATTGCGCCGCGCGGGAAACGCCGCGAATCCGAACCGGAAGGCTGCCTGAGTTTTCCTGGAATTACCGCCGCCATCACGCGACCTTACCGTATCACCGCGACTTATACCGATTTGCAAGGGCATCTCCATGAAGTCGAAACCAGCGACCTGGTGGCACGGGCGATTCAACACGAAGTCGATCATCTGAACGGTGTTCTGCTGGTCGACCGCATGTCCGCCGTCAAAAAAGTCAGTCTGGCGGGCGCGTTGAAAAGGTTGAAAACCAAGACTAACGCCAGCCGGTGATTTCCGCAAGCAACCTGACGGTTTCCAGGTAGTTGGTCCAGGACACATCGGACGGAATACCGTGATCGCAGGTGGGTATGTACCCGCCCGATCGGACGACCGGCTCGATACGCCGGATTTCGTCTTCCAAAATCTTGCCCCCGCGCGCCATCGCCCGTTTATCAACGCCGCCGCGATACGCCATGCGTTGCCCGAATTGTTCACGGAACGCGACAATATCGTTGCCGGCGGCTACCTCGATGGGATCGCAACAGTTAATATCGGCTTCTATCCAAAGCGGAATCAATTCACCGATAAAACCATCGGAATCGACGTCGAAAACCGGTACGCCGGCATCGCGGGCCAGCTTACGCCAGCGTATCCAGACCGGCAGCAGGAACTCGCGCGCCATGGCCGGCGAGATCATCGAAAACTGTTTGTAAGCCATATCTTCCGATATATGAATGGCGTCCGGCACTACGAAATCGAAGGCTTTTTCCATCAAACGCGCCACGTACGCACTCCAGAAATCGATCATATCGCGCAAAAAACCGGGATCGTCATGAAACATCATGCACAGATTCTCGAATCCCAACCATTCGCGTAATTGCCAAAACGGACCCGAGAACGAGAACGCGAGCGGCTCGCGGCGATCCCGCAGACGGCGACCGCGTTCGGCGGCATCCGGTGGCAAGCGCGCGGGATCGTCGGCATTGTAGCGGGTTTTCATCTGTTCCCAGTCAGCCGGCGTTTCGACCGGACACTTAATCCAGCGACGGGTAACAAAATCGATGGCGTTGCGCAGGTATTCCGGCGAAAATTCCTTGCCGATCTCGCAAACATTGCCTTTCCAGTCCTGTACCACCTGGGAATTGTCACGCACTTCAATGACCTTTTCCTCGAATTGAGGGATCATTTTGGACTCGACTCCAAATCCGGGTTGCTCCGTCACCGGATCAAGTTCAATGCCCAATTGCTGGCAGGCATATCGGAAAATGTTTCCCATGCCATCTATTTCAGGCGGCAATCCCTGTCGATGCCAGGCAGCGCGGGTCGATTCGCGGCCACCGCCCGGCGAGAGCGGGATGCGATCGGGTTGCCTGAACAGTAAGGTGTTGAGATATCTTTCGCGTGCAGTCTGTTTTGACGGTTTATTCTTCACGTTGCGCGGCTCCTTTGAAGACGACGACTCGGGCATTGCGGCGACGAAACCGTTGCGGGCTCGCGCCAGATACTCGCGCGCCAGCAATCGATATGAACGCGCGCCGGCTGAATGTGGATCGTGCGCAAGCACAGGCAAACCATGGCTGGGCGCTTCACTGATCCGGACATTGCGGGGAATCATTACGCGAAAAACCTTTTGCGGAAAATGGCGGCGTACTTCGTCGGCCACCTGACGACCCAGATTGGTTCGCGCATCGTACATGGTCATTAAAATCCCGGCAATTTCAAGTCCGGGATTGACGCCGCCCTGCTTCAACTGCAGCAGCAACTTCTTGAGGGCGCCGAGCCCTTCCAGCGCATAATACTCGGATTGAACCGGGATCAGCAGCGTATGGGCGGCAGCCAGTGCGTTGATGGTAAGGATTCCCAGCGAGGGCGGACAATCGACGAGGATGAATGCATAGCGATTCTCGTCAAGTAACGGTTGCAAGACATCCCTGAAGCGGTACACATGCCGGTCGGCGCGCGCCACATCGATCTCGGCGCCGGCCAATTCCAGTTCGGATGGGACCAGATCCAATCCTTTGATTTCCGTTGGACGGATCAGTGTTTGAATGGCGCGTTCCCCAAGCAGTGCCTCGTAAAGCGTTTCGCCGGCATCCGGTGCAATGCCGAGCCCGCTGGTGGCATTGGCCTGCGGATCCAAATCGATCAACAACACCCGGCGGCGCGGGCCGGCGATGCCGCACGCAAGATTAATTGCCGTCGTCGTTTTACCGACGCCGCCCTTTTGATTGGCAAGGACCGTTACGTGGGAATTCATTGGCGGGTGGGAATCATTCCGGTTTCACGAGCGTAGGCGAACAGTCCGCCGGCGGCAATAACCGGCGCGGCAGCGCCGAGGTTCTTGAGAGAAAAGACCGAGCCATCACTGAGACGTGTCAACTCATAACTATCCAAATCCAAGCGAATGGTTTCGCCGGTGATCAGGATATCGCACAACCGTTTTTCCGCCTCGATCGGAAACAGTTCGCCGGTAGCAATGACGTTACGGAAAAAAATACGCGCGAACGATTCGGCAACCACCGCGCGCACACCGGCGGCGCCCAACGCAATCGGCGCATGTTCACGCGATGAACCGCAGCCAAAATTGCGGCCGGCAACGATAATGCCGTAATCCGTCTTGTTCTGGTTTTCGGCGACAAACGGCGGATACGTTTCCGGCAAACCGCATAAGGCGTACGACCCCAACTTCGCGTACTCCTCTTCGATCGTCGGCACCAGGTTAAGGTAACACGCCGGAATAATCTGGTCCGTATCTATATTGTCGCCAAGGACGTATATCTTGCTTTCGAATATGCGTTCGTTCATGATGTTTCTCGTTCTCCGGTCGCGGGCCTGGCAACTTCGATTCACTTTCGATTGTCACCGGCTCAAATAAATTCGCGCGGATCGGTAATACGGCCCCGGACCGCCGATGCCGCCGCCGTCAAAGGGGATGCCAAATAAATCGACGACTGTTTTGAACCCATTCGTCCGATAAAATTGCGGTTCGTGGTGCTGACAACGGTTTCCGATCCGCTCGTCCGCCCGAAGGTATCCGTCGGCCCCCCCAAACAGGCGGCACAGGACGGCGGCGCCGGGTCAAGACAGCCTGCCTCGGCAAATATGGTTTTGAGCGGCTTTCCAGCAATCGTTTCGGTTTCCAGGCCACGTGCCACCTCTGCCGTCGCCGGAACCAGAAATGTATCGACCGTAACCTTGCGCCCCGCCAGAAGACGGGCGGCGGCCATGAAATCCGTCAATTTCCCGCCGGTACACGAACCGATATAGACCCGGTCGATGGTAACATCGTTGCAATCTGCCGCCGGCATATAATTGGACGGCAAATGCGGCCCGGCGACGCAGGGAACCAGGTTCCCGGCCGCATAGCGATGTTCGCCGGCCACGTCGGCATTCGCATCGCCGGTGACCGGCGTATACGAACGCAGGGTACGACGGCGGACATATTCCTCCGCCTTGGCATCGGCGGCCATGATTCCGTTTTTGGCGCCGGCTTCTATGGCCATATTGCAAATCGTCATACGTTCTTCAATCGATAGCTTGTCGATTGTGGAGCCGCTGAATTCCATGGCGCAATAATTTGCGCCGTCAACCCCGATGTCGCCGATGATCCGCAGGATGATATCCTTGGCCATTACACCGTCCGGTAAATCGCCTTCAAGCAAAAAACGCAGTGTCGGCGGCACCTTGAGCAACAGACGACCGGTGCCCATCACGAAACCGGCATCGGTATTGCCGATCCCGGTTGCGAACGCGCCCAGCGCGCCATGCGTGCAGGTGTGCGAATCGGTGCCGAAAATCACTTCGCCGGGCCGGACATGCCCCTCCTGGGGCAACGCGACGTGACAGACACCACGATAGGACGGCGTTCCCGGATCGTAATAATACGGTAATTCCTGGTTGCGCACGAACTCGCGCAATGTATCTACGTTTCGATGCGCTTTCTCATCAGCGGTAAAAATATAATGGTCGGGAATGATCACCACGCCGTCACGCGACCAGACGCGGGCATCGCGACCGAATTCGCGTTCGAAAACACCGATCGTGCCCGGTCCGCACACATCGTGCGTCAACAGGATATCCGCTTTGACCCATACATTATCGTCCGGCCGCACCGCCGCAACACCGGCGGCGCGCGCCAGGATTTTTTCCGTCAGCGTCATTTGTCGATTCTTGGTCATGTTCAATTCATCGGTCTTCATCCTTCGTCATTCCCTCGGCCCCAGCAATGAATAAAAACGGTCCTCGTACTCCTCGAATAATCCGTACTTCTGCAACTTTTGACCGAGCGGCTTGATCCGTTCCGCATTCCGGGCCGCCTCCGCGAAATCAGCCTCGATTTCATTGCGGACCGCCCGCGGCACGCCGCCCACATCGTCCAGTAAATGCCGACGCCGAATGTCGCGGACATTACCGGGCGCCGATTCACGAATGACATCCACCATCAGTTTCAGCAGGCATACTTCCCATGGTTCATCCACGCCAACGACCACGGCCGCCATGGGATCGTCTTTCGATGCGATCCGTTTGCATACGCGTTCGCAAACGGTTTCCAGCGAGTCGGAAACGATTTCCTCGCTGATTTCTTTTTTGCGTATCACGAAACCGTACTGTAATATCTGTAAATCGCCTTCGTGTGTCCGCAACCAATCGGCATACTTCTCGGCTTCTTCGCCGAATCCGTCCAGCAGGGAACCGGCGTACGAGGACGGGGTCATGATCTGCGGACGCTGCGCCTGAATGCGGCCTTCGCGTATACGTATCCGGTCGACGCTATCCAGTAACTCGGTGATCAAATGATAGTTGAGAATCGTCGCGCCAAACGTTTCCAAACGACGCGCCGGCGTCACCAATATCCGCGTATTATTGACGGCATACCAAATATCGTGTTGTTTATAAGGCTGATCAGGTTGCATGATTGCTGGGCAAGATACCATGACCGACCATGGAATTCAACCCTAATTCCATGAAGGTTCCCGTTTTAGTGACTTATGCAAGCATGTTTGCCCAGAAAACCAAGAAAAATGACGCGGAGATATGGATGGAATCGGGTGTCGCGTGTCGGGGTGTCGGGTGATCTCTGACATCTTGTGGTGTCCGACAAATGGTGTGAATCAATCCGGTGTCATCCCGAGCTTGTCGAGGGATCTGCGGCCGTCGCGGCGTGCCGAGATTCCTCGACTTCGCTCGGAATGACA
>PWZG01000383.1 GCA_003567575.1 PVC group bacterium
AAACAAACAAAAAACTGTAATATCCTGACGCGGAATTGACCGTTTTTACGAAAACTCCGAAAAAACCTCTGAACCGTTGAACCGTGAACGGTTACGGTTTTTCTGGCTTCCTTCGATCTTGGGTATTTGGGTATTTCGTCATTCGTCATTATATTCAACATCGCGCAGGGATCAAGCGCCGTGACACTGAAATACCGACTCAAGTGATATACGCCCTGAATTTTCAACGGACTTGACTTTTTGCGTGTCTTTTGCAAATGTGTTTGATCAGTTGAAGATAAAAAGTGACCGGAACCGATCGGCATGTCAGTCGGGGCGGCATTGATCATGGCTAGGTTGCGTTGTCGTTGCGGACCTGGGGTTGGCCGGATCGCAAGGCGATGTTTACGGGGAAATGTTATGGCAGCGAAAAAACCGGATGAATTACCGCATATCGATGTTGCCTACGTGGCGCGTTTGGCCAGGTTGTCGCTTAGCGCGGACGATGTTACGGTGTTCGGGCGGCAGCTGGACCAAGTGCTGGAATATGTCGACCAGATTCGCAAGGTAGACGTTTCTGATGTCGATCCGACGGCGCATACGACACCGTTGCGGAATGTTTTTCGCGAGGATCAACCGGTTGCTGACGCCGTGGATGAAAACGATGTCGCGGCCAATGCGCCGCGCTGGCGGGATCACACGTTTATTGTACCCCGGATTATCGAGTGAAAAGGTGTTGTTATGAATAGCGGGGGTTGGACGATAGCGCAGGCGCTGGAAGCTTTGACGTCGCGTCGCTGCAGTTCCGAGGAGCTGGTCGTTGATTTACTGGCCGCGATGAAAGGCATTGATCAGAGGATCTCCGCTTTTCTGTCCATTGATGCCGATGGCGCACTGGATCGGGCGCGCGATGCGGATCGCCGGCGTAGCGCGGGTGAAGACGGGCGTTTGCTGGGTATCCCGCTGGCCGTCAAGGACTTGATCCATGTTCGAGGGCAACCTTGCGGATCTGCTTCGCGTATACTGAATGGGTACATGGCGACTTATGATGCCACCGTCATTGCGCGTTTGCGCGCCGAAGGCGCCGTGTTTCTGGGCCGAACGAATATGGACGAATTCGCGATGGGTTCGAGCAATGAAAATTCGGCATTCCAGATGACGCGTAATCCCTGGGATATCACGCGGGTACCCGGTGGATCCAGCGGTGGTTCGGCTGCCGCTGTCGCAGCCGACGAAGCTCTGGCCGCGCTCGGAACTGATACCGGCGGTTCGATCCGGTTGCCGGCCGCCTTTTGCGGGTGTGTCGGGTTGAAACCATCCTATGGCCGTGTTTCGAGATATGGATTGACTGCGTTCGCTTCGTCGCTGGACCAGGCCGGTCCGCTGACCAAAACCGTCGCCGATGCCGCACGGTTGATGCAGGTCATGGCCGGCGCCGATCCTCTCGATTCCACATCGGCGCCGACGCCGGTTCCCGATTACAGCGCCGCCTTGACGCCGCGATTGGACGGGATGACGCTCGGTCTGCCGAAAGAATGCCTGGTTGACGGCATCGATCCCGAGATCGCGGCCGCGGTCGAGAAAGCCGTGGCCGTATGCGAACGGCTCGGCGCGCGGGTCATTGATGTCTCGCTGCCGAATACCGCCCATGCCATTGCGGTTTATTATATCATTGCAACCGCCGAGGCTTCCAGTAATCTGGCGCGGTTTGACGGTATCCGTTACGGCGCTCGCGCCGACGGCGCCAACGATGTGGCAGATCTCTACGGCAAGACGCGTCAGGAAGGATTCGGCGTCGAAGTCAAACGCCGGATTATATTGGGAACCTATGTCTTGAGCAGTGGATATTACGATGCATACTATCTGCGTGCCCAAAAGGTCCGTACGCTGATCCGTCGCGATTTCGAGTCGGTATTCGAACATTGTCAGGCATTATTGGCACCGGTTGCGCCTTCAACCGCCTATCGTCTGGGCGAAAAAACGGATGACCCGTTACGCATGTATCTGACCGATGTATTCGCCGTGCCGTCCAGTCTGGCCGGCGTCTGTGCCCTGTCGTTGCCCTGCGGGATGAGCTCCGAACGGTTGCCGGTGGGACTTCAAATCATCGGTCCGGCATTTAAGGAAAGCCATATCTTGCGTGTCGGCCACGCTTATGAACAGGCGACGGACTGGCATACGTTGCGTCCGTCGACGGGGGAGAACGTTCCATGACACGTTATGCCGTCTCTATCGGACTGGAAGTTCATGTCCAGCTCAAAACGCGGTCCAAGATGTTTTGCGCCTGCCCAACCACCTTCGGCGCCGCCCCCAATACGTCGGTCTGTCCGGTATGTCTGGGATATCCGGGTACGTTACCCGTAATCAATCGGGAAGCCATTCGACTGACCGTACTGTCGGGATTGATGTT
The DNA here is from genome assembly GCA_003567575.1 of PVC group bacterium. GTDB lineage: Bacteria > Verrucomicrobiota > Kiritimatiellia > CAIKKV01 > PXCX01 > PXCX01. The sequence goes on from PWZG01000383.1 coordinate 2,390, forward strand.
GGGATCGCGGATTGCCACGTTCAGCAAGTTCGATCGCAAGCATTATTTTTATCCCGATATGCCGAAAAACTACCAGATATCGCAGTACGATCAGCCGCTTTGTCAGGGTGGTAAACTGGATATTGCAAGCGGGAACACCTCCAAGACGGTGCGGATAACCCGTATTCATCTGGAAGAAGACGTTGGTAAAA
>PWZG01000347.1 GCA_003567575.1 PVC group bacterium
CAGCGCAATACCCATCAAGGGACGCCTTCGGCAATACGTCACGCCGACCGCCGATAACGGTTCTGCCACTCCGGATGATTTTGTAGGTTCTGAATCCGTCGGTTCACGGTTCACGATTGATCCTTGCTTCAAGGGACATCATATCAGGCCAGAAGCGATCGTTCAATGTCATTTTTCATGGCCGAACATCTAGAAAAACGGCGCAGGAGCACCGTTCTACGGGAGACAACTTTCTCGGCGCCTTTATGATATGAAAGGGGTCCACGAATACAGCAAGCAACGCCGGCAAATAGTAAGATGATCGTTATGCGTAAACCTCAGAACGTGATTGCTTTTTAATCCAAATATAGGTAATATGATTAGATATTACTTGTGGGAAAAGTAATTTACGGACAAGGCACGACATAAATTAGCCGGCAATACTATCCGGCAAACATACGTTTCAATCAAGTAATCGAACCCCGCTTATTTATTAGTTATCCTGAAAGCGTATTCGGCGCCGTTCGAACGGCGACAATCGACGGAAATTGACAATGGAACGACAGGTAATAGTTCAATTCGAGGACGGAATGCGACAGGTTTGCCGCACGACAATGAATCTGGCGTTGCATGTGGGTGATTTATGTATTACCCGCCACAAGAACGCACACGACTATGGCCGCGTCATCGAATTGCACGATACGCCGGAGACTGACGACAGCGAAGGTCGCGTGCCGGTAGTCATTCGTCGCGCGACCTTACAGGATCAGGCCAAAGCGGTTGAGAATGCCGTACACGGAAGAATGGCTGTGGATACCTGCCGTCGCCGCATCACGGAAATCGAAGGAGACATGCATCTGTTGCATGTTCGTTATAATTTCGACCGCACATTGCTGATCGTCTCCTTTTCCGCTGAAGAACGCGTCGATTTCCGCGATCTGATCAAAGTCCTGGGCAACGACTTGTCGGTTCATATCGAAATGCGCCAGGTAGGCGTACGGGATGCAGCCCGCCGAACCGGCGGCATGGGGCCGTGTGGACGCGTTCTGTGCTGTCATCAATGGCTGCGCAAGTTCGAGGCCATTAACGTAAAAATGGCCAAAACACAAAATATTTCATTAAGTTCATCGAGTATCAGCGGGATGTGCGGACGCCTTAAATGTTGTCTACGCTATGAATTTGACGCCTATCGCGCACTGGACCGCAACGTCCCCGAAAACGGGGCGATCGTGGAAACGCCGGAAGGCCGAGGCGTCGTCAGCGACCGCAACCTGATCAAGTCAACGGTAACAGTACAACTGGATGACCACCGCGTGCAACGATTTGCCGCCGGCAGCGTGCGCAGTCTGCGAGGTCCACGTTGTAAACGGGGGAAACAAAAAGAGCATGAAGATTCTGATTCTTAACGGTCCCAACTTGAACATGCTGGGAAGCCGCGAACCCGAGATTTACGGCACCAGCACGCTATCGGATATCGTGAATGAACTGACGGCGCTGGCGGCCGGTTGCAACGCACAAGTCGATCACTTCCAGAGCAACGAGGAAGGCGCCTTGGTAACACGAATACAGCAAAGCCGCGGCGTTCATGACGGGATAATTTTCAATCCGGGCGCTTATACTCACACCAGTATCGCACTGCTTGACGCCTTGCGCGCATGCGACTGTCCCTGCATTGAAGTCCATCTGTCCAACATACACAGCCGTGAACCGTTCCGGCGCCGAAGCCTCACAGCCCAGGCCTGCCTCGGTCAGATCTGCGGTCTGGGTCCGATGGGTTATCGGCTGGCGCTGACGGCGTTATTGGAGATGCACGGTTCGAAAGGAACAAGCAGATGAAACGCATATTAAATTTTTTGAGCGGTTTAACTATTATTGCAATAAACCTTGGCGCGGCGATCTATGCCGTGACGATTACCGCGCCGGGCCGGGATCAAACGGATTGGTTCAATCTCGTCGAACTGATGGAAACACAACGCTGGATGGTATTCGCCGCCGGCATCCTGTTTTTCCTGTTATGGTTGCTGTTCTTCTGGAGTCGGTACGCCGTCCGCGGTCCCCGCGAAAGGTTTCTGACGTTCGAGAGCGAACAAGGACCGGTCAGCATCAGCACGCTCGCCATCGCGGATTTCGTGACACGTCTGGCAACTGAGTTCCCGTCCATCGTACGGATCGATCCGCACGTTATTCCACGCCACAAAATGATTGATGTCCTGCTGAATGTCCGCGTCAAGTCCGGAACCCAGATTAACGAAATGTGTCAACTGCTGCAACAGCGAGTTCGGCAAAGTCTCATTGATGAAATGGGGATTCCGGATGTGAACGATGTCAAAGTCAACATCGACGGTCTTGCCGGCGAACATCGCATGCTGTAAACCACGGAAACGGAATGCGATCACAAACCTATACGGTCGGTTTTTTCCGTCACGGCCTCCCTTGGTTATGTCTGGCGCTTCTTTTCGGCTGTTCCGCCGCGCGGGGTGACGATCCCCTACCCCGTCATGGACCGGTTACGACACAAGGTCGCGATGCATTGCGTCGGAAATTACATGGTTTGGAAAAGGCCCTGCCCGCGCAACCGCCGGCCGACGATACACTACGGC
>PWZG01000603.1 GCA_003567575.1 PVC group bacterium
GCATCGTCTGGGTATCGGTCTTTGACGCTGATCCATCCCTGCTTTTTAAGGCAATCAATTGCCTCCATCTCGTATGCCTGTTGCTGCGCCGCCGTCAACGGGAACGGATATTGCACCGTTCCGAACGGGTAACGATCCGACGGCGTCGTGTCAACACTTCCGATGATCCATCCGGTAGGTTGCGCCCCGATGCTTACCGGCCTGTAGCGCAGTCCGTAGGTGTATCGAGGTCCGCTATATATGCTGGAAAATATCGGGTTCATGCCCGCGCCTCATTTGAGGGTTTTGAGGGTTCGGAAACTGCTATAGGAATAACCTATATATACTTAAAAAAAATTAGGTTTTATCATGAGCGATTGCGCTACTCTCAAAAGTCTCAAATTGAAAAAGTTAAGTGTTGAATTTTAAGCTGTTTACGTATAAACCCGTTTTTTTCACCATGCAGTCGACCCCCATGACGTTTTCTCCGTCGATTTGCATGCTTTTGAACCTCGAAAGCGGCATGATTTCGACCACGCGCGCCTTGAATTTTGCCACCCCCAAAGAGCGATATCCGTTGTCCCTCATCCACTCTTTGTAATGGTCGTAAAGGTCCTGCGATTTGATCCGGTCATCGCTTTCGCCGGGTTCGTAATTCTCGTCCAGAAACTGCCGCTCGTGGTCGCATCCGACCCTGTGATCGGCCTTGGCTTTCCTGCCGCTTTCGCTCTCGGCCACGGCGCCGCGCCGAATCACCGCCGCCAAACCATCCAGTGCCCAAGCCAGCACGCCCGGCATTTCGCTTCGAATGATGCTTTCAGCCAGATTAACATCCTTCTCCTCATCCGATATCTGCTCGCCGAACGGGATAATCCTTAGCCGCCGCCATATCCCGTCCGATTTATCGACGAACGTCGGCAGGCTGTTGGTCGCCATCAAGAAACGCGCCCGGCACTTCGCTGGATATTTATCCCGATTCTTTTTTTGGTATTCGATTTCACCGCCTGAAACACAATTCTTGAACTCCCCTTCAATGGCGTACAGGCTGCCCCGGCCTGTGTCCGTCGGCAATTCCCCGCAGATATTGACCTTGGATTCCGCCACCGGCCACGCCCCGAAATTCTCGATCAGCGCCGGAAGCGGCACAAATGACACATTATGCACCCCGACCATGGCCTTAATGACATCCAATAGCACCGTTTTCCCGTTGCTGCCGCTGCCGTACAGTTGCCAGAACACCTCGTATCGCGTCGTATCGGCCATCAGCAGGCCCATCATCTCGCAGACCGCCACCGCATTATCAGCGTCCGGTTGCACCCGCTCCATATAGGCGTGGAATCTCTCTGCGCACATGTCCGGGTCCCAATCATAATCCACAAAATCAGAGGAAAAGAAATCCGGTGACAACTCCCGTATGCACTCATCACCCGGCGTGTCGCCGGCCGCTATTGCCTCGGCATACCGCCAGACATTGACAACAACGCCATTACGGAACGCCACCCAATTACGAGCCGATTCCCCGCTGTCCAGCCAGCACGGCTTTTCAATGGATTCCGGCAACCCGCATATGTTGTGCGATCGAAGATTCAGGATCGCGCTTGCCGCATAATTGGCATTCGCATGTGACCGCAAATCCTCATCGTTCTGCAACCACGTCACCAGACGCCCTTGGATCTCAATATCCGCAATCTCTCGCCACCCGTTGCCCTGATATGCGTACCACTGCCCGTGCCAATGCCTGATTAGCAGCCGGGACCGCTCATCGCGCAAAGCCTCGTTGGCATACCTCTCCGCCGTGTCTGCGTGCAAGGGCGCCCTGGGCCTCCCGCCTTTTGCGCCATTATCCGCGCTCGTGACCGACCGGGCGTCCCCTAGTTGCGCCGATTCCGCGTCGGTGGGCTCATCGGATTCCTCCCACGGTTGCGCGGCCTTAAACAACTCAAAAAGATCAGCCTTCTTATTGCCTAGCGCCACCCAATCCGCCGCATCCTTAACCTGTAGGTTAATCACCTGCACCGACTTGCACGCGCCTGACAACGCCTTGCCGACCAGTTGGCAGTGTGCCCGGCCCGCTCTATCCTGGTCCGGGATAATGACAACCTTCGCGTCGGCCAGCGTCTCCGTGTATCGCGGCTCCCACTTGCCCGCCCCGCCCGGATTGCACGTTGCCGTACAACCTATGGACTCCAGCGCGGCAACATCCTTTTCGCCCTCAACCACGAATATGACTTTCCCGGCCTCTTTCGCCGCCAGCACCCGCGGCAGTCGATACAGGACTCGGTCGATGCCCTTGAGTGACCACTTCCACTTAACGCCGTCCCTCACTCGCTGCCGGAAATCCTTCGGGTCAAACCTGACAACCTGAAAAATCTCCTTGCCGTCCGCGTCCTGATAGCTGTATTCCGCCACGATCCGCGCCCGTTGCGGCTTGGAATCATCCCCGAAAAACTCGGTTTTCTCGATTCCCGCCGCCTCCGTAATCTGCTCGAACGAACACCCGGCAAAACATTTCACGATCGTTTTCCCGTTGCTCCCCTCGCTGATAGACAAGCTCGCATCCTTATCATCGTGAGCCGGACACCTGCATTCCCACCCGTTA
>PWZG01000479.1 GCA_003567575.1 PVC group bacterium
ATTTTGAAGATCTGCTTCTGCAACAGGCTGATCGGCAACCCGGCTGAAGAAGGCAGCGAAGCAAATATAGCCTTTGGGATCATTGAGAGGATGATTGGGCAAGGCAAACAGGAACATTGATTTTATTCAAATTTTTTCACCGCCATATAAAGTTCCTCCAAGCTTGATGTGGAATATGAATTGTTAGTCATTCCGGCGAAAGACGGAATCGAGTTCTTTTCTGGTATTCTATTGCCTGTCTTCTTGAGCAGAGACTCTATTCTGCCCCGCTCTGGCTAAGCATACCGGGCAATGCTGGCAGGGCCTGGTCTAGAGGGATCAGTTCAATTCCCGGCAGGTGGCGGTGATCAGGTCCGCCATAGAATACATAGGCTCTGGCCATGGGATAGACCTGGACAAAGGCCCGCAGGCCTTTGATGTCATGGTTTCTGATGGCCCCTGCCCGTTTGACTTCAATGCCGATCAGGCCTTTTTCCCCGGAGAGTATCAAATCCACTTACCGATTTACTTTGCGGTTTTGCCGTGAAAATACCTGAATTTTGGTGAAGGCCGCCCCGGATTTATTGATCCGTGATTCCGGTGTTACCCAGTCTGAACATGCTCCAGCAGCTCCTGGCAGATCGCCCGGACGCGCTGGTCCACCCCGTCTTCGATCTCTATTTTGAACAATTCCAACAGGTCTAGAGCCTGTTCTCCCAATTCCGGATGGGCAGCGAGTTCGGGTTGACAGCGGCCAAGGGAGTGCAGCAGGGCGTCCAGGGTCAGGGATTCGATCAGGCTGGTGCTCGCGTCAAGGACGTCCTGGATCTGCTGCCTGAGCTGCTCTCTGGACACCGCGAGTTCTTCGCGTTCCAGGTCAGCCTCTTCCAGATCCAGCAGAGCGTTTCCCAAGACGTCTAGTTCCTGGAGCAGCTCTTCATATCTTTTTATGGACGCCGTCAGCCGGGACTCGGCCCGGTCCAGCTCGTCCCGGACCATCTCCTCCCAGAGGCCAGCCTGGCCGGTCTTGTCGGGTAAGGCTGCCCGGGCCTGGTCAACTGATTTGCGTTTTCCGCTTTTAACCTTGCTCATGACCGTTCCTCCGCGGTTTGCGCCCATTGCCGGAGCATGCCGGCCTCCATGCGCAGGTTTTCCAGGCAGCGCCGGGTTTGCGGGAGCAGGTCGCCCTCGGCCCGGTCCCGCAGTTCGCGCATCCGTTCCAGGACGTCCGGCCCCGGAACCGGGCTGGGCAGGATTTCGGTCTTCTGGAGCATGGTTTCCCGGGTGTCCCGTACGGCCCGTTCCAGTTGCCCGGCCAGGTGCAGGGCCTGGGCGTGCAGGGCCGGACAGTCCGGCACGGACTGGCCCCCGGCCAGGCGCACCAGGGCCTGGCGCAGCTCGGCCCACTGCTCCCGCCCCTGGTCCAGCAGGGCCTCGTGCTGATCCAGGCGGCGGGTCACGTCGTCCAGATCCTCCCGCCGGCGGTCCTCCCGGGCCTGGGTGAACCAGTCGTCCTGTTCCAGTACGGCCAGGATTTCCCCGCGGCCTGGCGGCTGGGGCATTTTCGGGGCCTTGCCCGGTGCGAAAACCGGCTGCTCCAGGGCGAGGTATTCGTGTGCGCCCAGGGCCTGCACCCGCCGCGGCCTGTACAGCCCTTCGGCGTAGAAATACGTTTCCCCGGGCCGTAGCCGGGCCAGTTCTTCCATTCCTGCCGTATCCAGGAGCATGGTCCCGCCCAGATCTTCCCGGTCCTGGTTGGCCACCATCCGGTGGGCCAGCTTGGCCCCGGTGTTCTTGATCACTTCCGGGGCCACGGCCGAAGGCAACTGGTCCGCGACAATGATGCCCTCGCCCAGGGCGCGCATCTCGGCCAGCATCCTGGCCACGTATTGAGCCGCGAAGGCTTTGGGGTCAGCCGCGTCCTCACTGGCCCGGGCCTCCCCGGCCCGGCCGACAATGTTGTGCGCCTCCTCCAGAAAGGTCACGTGGCGCAGGGGTTCCCCGGAGCTGCGGGTCACCCGGACATGCTCGCGCAGGGCTGTGAGCACGAACAGGGACATCAGGCAGGCGTGCTCCGGCGGCAGGGAGTCCATTTCCAGAACCACGTTGCGCTGGAACAGCTCCTCAGGCCGGGGCGACCCGACCTCGCAGTCGAAAACCCGGCCCAGGCTGCGGCGACAAAGCAGCCCCACCCTCACGTCCAGGGCGGCCTTGAGATTGCCCAGCACCTCGCCCTCGTAGCCCTTGGTGTCCACGATCCGCCGGGCCGCGGCAAGCAGGTCGCGCATCCGGGGGAAGCCCGCCTCCCGCGGACGCTCAGCGTAGACCGTTTCCACGGCCTCGGCCAAAAGACCCTGCAGCGGTCCACCCATGGGCATGGCCGCCTCGAAACAGGACATCAGGGCCCCGATATGCTCGTCCAGGCTGACCCCTTTTGGATACCAGAACGGATTGAACCGAAAAGGGGATATTTCCTCGCTGCCCACTGTAAAGACGCGCAAATCCCGGGCCAGCCCTTTGATGACCGGGTCCGGATGGGGCCGGAACAGCTTGAAGGTCCGGTATTCGGTCTTGGCCGGTTCGATGACCAG
>PWZG01000192.1 GCA_003567575.1 PVC group bacterium
CTTCGTGGCCGAAGACGAACGAGGCATCGGAATCGGAGGCATTGATGCCCCCAAGGACGCGCGCGGCTTTCTTGTAGTCGCGGTGCGGGGAAAAGCCGAGGCCCTTGGCGTAGGCGATCGCACCTTCGATGAGCTTTCGGGCATCCTCGGGAACCAGCGCGACGCGTGTTTCTTCGGAACCCATTTTTTCAAGCATGTTGTGATATTCGGCAACCGAAATGCGGGTGTAAAACGCATCTTTGATACCCAGGCAATAGACATCCACCAAAAACACTCCGGCTTCGACAACGTCCGCGGAGCGATGACGTGCGACCACCACATACCCCTGTCCGATATCAAACAACTCGCCACTATGAAAAGCTTCGATCTTCTTCGCCATAAGGCAGAGTCTTGGGGAATCGAGACCGGATCCAAGAAAATTCGCTCCGTGTTTTAATTTTTCCTCCATCCATTCTGGCGTTTGTGAAGCTGTCGGTAGGCCGCGATGAAGAAGTGGGAAGGCAACGGCTGAACCCGATTCCGGACGCACACTTCGGGACACTGGCCCGGCAACGCACCCGCACCCTTAATTCAAATCGGACTATTTTATGCTGACATTTAGCCTGACTTCCCCCGCCCTTTGACAGAAATGGCTTACTTAAGCCATTTTTCCCAAAAAATGTAGCAAGTAATTAATTCTTCTCTTTTAAATTATCTCTTTACTTTAGGGTTGCAGGACATAATAATGTAGCCCGTGTTTGTTCAAGTAACCAAATCAAAAAGAGGCAAAACAACCTACCTCACCTATTTGGTGCGGGAATCCTTTCGCACGGCCAAGGGCCCTCGATCCCGGACCATCTGCAATATCACCGGCCTGCCCCCCCATGTTCGCGAACTCGTGAGCGAATCGTTGAAGGGCAAGGGCTTTGTTGCCGCCGAGGATGTGCAAATTCAAGAGGCTCTCGATTACGGTGGCCTGGCGGTGTTGAACGAGGCATGGAACCGGTTCGGACTGGACCGGCTGCTCCAGCAAACAGAGTCTCCCCGCCGCCGTGGCTTGATCAAAGCGATGATTTTCGCCCGGCTGCTCTTTCCATGCGCCAAGCTGGCTCTTCGCGAGCAGGCCGAGGGCACCCTTTTGGCCGCGGCATGCGGGTTGAAAGCCGACGAAGACTTCGACGAGGACGATCTCTACGGGGCGATGGATGAGTTGACCGGCCGCTGGGTGCAAACCGAGCAAGAACTCCACCGCGAGGCATTTTCCGAGAAAATCAAGCTGGTCCTTTACGATTTGACCAGCACCTATTTTGAGGGAAACGGTCCGGACCATCTCAGCCAATACGGTCACAGCCGCGACCACCGCGGTGACCGCAAGCAAATCATCCTGGCGGTGGCCACCGACGTGCGGGGAGTGCCCTTGCACCTGTCGATCCTGCGGGGCAACCGGGCCGACACGAGCACCCTGCGTGGCTTGCTGGAGCGGCTGCGCCGTCGTTTTGGCATCACCGAAGCCACCTTTGTCTTCGATGGCGGAATGAGCAGCCGGCTCAATCTTGAGGCCCTCGATGCCGAAGAGCTCAATTACGTCACCAGACAGTCCAACGCGACCATGATGGCCATAATCAAGGATTTGCCCGAGGAAACCCAGATCGAGTTGGGCGACCGCACCCGCCTGATCGAAGTCGAGCACGAGGGCCGCCGCTATGTCATCGCAGGGGGAACCTGGAGGCGGCAGCGTGACAGTCAGCGCCGGGACGTGCGGATGAACAAGGCCGAATCCGCATTGAAGGAACTCGCCGGACGGGTTCGCAAAAAACCCGACGCCCAAAAACTCGCCAGTCAGGCGGGCAGGCTTTTGCAACGGCTCAAGGCGCACAAGTATTACCATTACCATGTCGATGAAAACGGGCTTCTTCAATGGAGCCGCCGCGAAGAAGTCATTGCCGCCGAAGAGAAAATCGACGGATGGTATCTGCTGCGCACGAATCTGACCAGCGGGCAGTGCCCCTCACCCGAGGTGCTTGCCAGCTATAAAAGCCTGCTCGGGGTCGAAGAGGCATTCTGCGACCTTAAAAGCTACCTCGAAGTCCGTCCGGTTTACCACTATCGCCCCGACAGGGTGGTCAACCATGTGCGCATTTGTTTCATCGCCTATTGGCTGAGCGCCCGTTTGGCCCAGGAATGGCGCCAAAAAGGCTTCACCGCCGATGTGCCGCGCACCCTCCGCCGTCTCCAAACCATCCGTCTCGGCCGTTTGTGCGTGCGCGGTGCCGAAGCTCCCCCGGCGATCACTCCAATACCCTCGGAACTAAATGATATCCTTGCCAAAACCGACCTGCTGATACTCTTCGCCGCCCCGCCAAAATGGGTGGCGCAAACAGCTTTGTAGCCCCGCAAAAACAGGGGAAACAAGGATTCATACGGCTCCAGGCTGAAAGCCTGGGAAGTTAAGTTAGCCCCTTATTTCTGAACTCGGCCCAATGGAAAATAAGAAAACCCGTTTTGCGGAGCAAAACCTTCGAACCCGGCGGAACAATAACATCCGCAAGCAAATGGGATGTTCATTTTCAAGACTCGCTCTTGGA
>PWZG01000440.1 GCA_003567575.1 PVC group bacterium
CAAGCTGATCGTTGGACGCGATGGCCTCGCCCTTAACTCAGATTTGGAGAAGGCTAAGGAGAGAGAGAGAAGTGCTCGCCGTGAGATTACCCGACTGGATGGCGAACTGCGCGGACGGCAAGCATTGGTCGGCCGGGATGACTATCTTGATTTGGCAGACCATATCAAGGCTGACGAGGCAGCATCGCGCGTGGAAGCGTGCGAGGGCAAGCTGAAGGCTGCCCAAAATAATGTGTCCGGTGATACACCGCCGCTCCCCGCGATAGAGCCATTTGCGCTTGGCAACTTTGCAGCCCTGCGCGATGCGCTTTGCAAGTCGATTGCCAGCGCCCATGAGGAAGCACGAATACGCGTGAGGGAGCGGATCAGAACGGTCCTGCAAAACGCGCCGGAGGCCGAGTCGTTTCTCGAAACGGGCAGGCGACTGGCACCAGCGGACGGTCAGTGCCCCTTCTGCGGCCAGGACACAGCGCCCGTGGCCTCCTTGTTGCAGGATTACCAGCATTACTTTGACACGGCGTTTGCAGACCTTAAGAAGGACATAGGCGATCGCACAGGAAGGTTTCGTACATGGTCTCCATCGGGAAACCTGCGCAAGTGGCAGGCTGCACATGCCCAAGCAGTCGCTGCTCGCGAGAAATGGGCGCGTTTGATACCTGCGCTTCCTGAACTCCCGGAAATGGATGTGTCGATCGACGAGCTTGCCGCGAAAGCCGACGTTTTGCATGCCGAGAGCGTGGGTCAGATGGAGAAGAAGCTGTTTTCGCTTGAAACCGAAATCAATTTGACGCCACTCGATGATCTGGAAACTCTACTGACACACGTGAAGACACAAGCAGATGTTTGTGGCGACACCTGCAAGATGATCGCATCGAAGATCACAGAGTTCCGGCAGAGCCTACAAACGACGAACATGGACGACATGAAAAAGGATCTGGATCGGGCTCGGGCCACACTTGACGCCCTTTCCGCCGATGCCCAAACGTGGCGGAAACGCTATCGCGATGCCCAAAAGGATGTTGCCGATAAACAGAAGGTACGAGAAGAGGCTGAAACCGCGCTTGATGTCTACTGCAAGCGAACGTATGCGGAGTTTCAGAACAGCATCAATGATGTGCTGAAGGATTTTCGTCTGCGTTTCACCGTAAACGGTCTCGAGCCGCGTTCGACGCAGCAAAGCAGTCAGGTTTCGGCGGCGTTATCGCTTGTCATCGACGGGTGTCCGGTTTCGGCGGCGAAGCGACAGGTAACCTCCGCATGTTTCAAGAACACGCTCAGTGAAGGCGAGAAGAACGCGTTGGCGTTTGCCTTCTTCCTCGCGGACCTGCGGCGACATGCGAGGCTCAGCGGCCAGGTGATTGTGATCGACGATCCGCTATCGAGCTTCGACGACGACAGGCGCTTGGATACCGCTCGACATCTGGCTCGATTGGCGAAGGAGTGTAAGCAACTGATCGTCTTAACCCATCGGATGGATTTCGTTGGGCTTCTGTACGATCAGGATGGTTTTGATGGCCGATTCTTCCGCCTTCGGCACAGGGAGCGGGAAGGGGCGCAAATTGAATTGCTGGATGTCAAGGAGGCACAAATGCTTGACCATGAAAGGCATGTTCAGGCATTAAAGCGCTTTGCCGATACTGGTGACATTCCTGCTGGTGATCATGTCAAACGACTGATCCGTTCTGTGCTGGAGCGTGGGCTTGGCACGAAGTACTGTCACCACCTGCAAGGCGAGCGCATCCTCCCTGAATTGCTGAAACGGCTGGACGAACAGTTACACCTACTTGACAGCAATGTGGCTCAAGATCTGCGGGATTTAAACAGGTCAACGCAAGGTGGCTTGCACGCTGCATCTAATCAGTCGCCCATTCATACATTAACTGACAATGAACTTCAGGGCCTTGCACTGAGAGCATTGGCAACAATGGACAGAATTTGATGGTGGCGCGGGAGGTAATTCAGGCTGACTTTGCTTCGCGCGTCGATGCAATGAGCACGACATGAAGAACCCGATGGACAGGCAGTTGGAGAAGCGGCTTTCGGATCGCGCGGTGGCCATTGGGCGTGAAGGAAACGTCGCGGCGTTCGGGGAACTGCTGGAGCTGTTGCGGTCGTCTTCGGCCAATGCGCGGCGGCTGGCGGCGTCGGCGCTGGGCAAGTTGGCATGGATGGGCGTGGACCAGAGGGCGGCCGTGGCGGCGCTCGCACCCGTGGCACGGCGCGACCCGCACGCACAGACCCGGCAGTACGCGATCAAGGCGCTGAAGGCGTATGGTGTGGCCGCGAAGGATTGCCTGTCCGATTTACGCGATATGGCCGCGAATGCTGCCGAGAAGGACTATATCCGCCGGGATGCCGCTGCTGCAGTCGCGTTTATCGAGGATGCCATGCGCATCGCGGTTGAGAACGCGGAGCATCGCTGCCAGCGCTGCGGCGCAAAGGTGACAGCTGCCGAATTCGCGCGTTCGCACCAGGCGTTTCAGCGCGTGTTCTGCGACCGGTGTTTCGATGAAGTCTTTTTGGAACGGCGCAATTTCGAGACGCAGGTGGAATTGAACAAGA
>PWZG01000600.1 GCA_003567575.1 PVC group bacterium
ATCCAAGAGGGGAAAGCGGAAAGCAGAAAGCAAATAGCGGAAATTGAGAGGCATTCGGGCAATACGGACGGGACAGAAAAATTCCCCAATCGTGTGCATGCGTCTCCCCTTCAGCGTTTTCTCCCAATAATTCAGCTTTCAGCTTTCAGCTTTCAGCTTTTGAATCAAGATTTGGACTTCGATTTCAACGGAACCGACCCCGCCTGGGTGGAGAATGTGATGGCCGGCAATCTATCAGTACGTCGGGAGCGGTTCTTGCAGCTTGGCGGGTTCGACGAGAATTTCACGCCGCCGGTGGCGTACCGCTTCGAAACCGAGTTCGCCAAACGACTGATCGCCGCCGGGGGGCGAATCCGCTTCGAACCGGCCGCATCCATCCGGCATCTGCGGGTTCCGTCCGGCGGCACGCGTAGCCGCGGATCGCATCTGACGTCCGGATCACCAATTCATGGGGTCGGTGATTATTATTTCGCCCTGCGTTGCGGACGGGGATGGCAGCGGCTGAGCTATATTCTGCGGCGCCCTTTCCGGGAGGTTTGCACCCGGTTTCATCTGCGGCATCCATGGTGGATTCCACTGAAATTCGTGGGAGAATTGCGGGCGATCTGGGCTGCATTGCGTTTGTATCGAAAAGGCCCGAAGTTGTTGTATGATGGAAAGGCAAAACGCTGAAGATAGGAGAACAACGGATTTCTCGGATTATGCGGCGCAGCCGCTGTGGACTGCGGCGACCCGCCGCCGCTTTTCATGCCGCGACTCGTCGCGGCAGGCGATCGATGAAATTCTTTCGCATGAGCGCGTTTCGTTTGTCGTGCATGCTTGCGAGGGATGGATGCACGCGTCGCGCTTATCCATTATCATCTCTGGTTTTTTTGCGCAAACATGCTTGAATAAAGTTAAGACGTCCAGGATGTGCTCGTAATGTAGACTTTACATTATAATGCTGATTTCGTAATGTGCGGTTGTCGATGTGTTTCGAGCAGGAGACTAGATACATGTTTGAAGAGCTTTTTTATATCCACCGGAAAACGGTTGAAGATGTGCCCATGGAATTTAAACGCTATTTGCACGCCGGGATTGATTGGGATGCACGGCATATCTGCATAACCGGTTGCCGTGGCACCGGCAAAACCACACTTCTACTCCAGTATTACACGGAAATCTACAATGATGTCGAGAAATGTCTTTATATCTCAGCCGACCATGTCGCGGTTGCAGGTGTCGGGTTGTTCAAAATCGCCAGTGAATACTTCAAGCTCGGTGGCGACGCCATCATTATCGATGAAATCCATAAATCGCCTAACTGGGAAGCGGAGCTTAAAAGCATTATTGATACTTTCAAAAACAAACAGGTTATGGTTTCCGGTAGCTCGGCGACCAAACTGAAAAAAGGCAAGTCAGACCTTTCAAGGCGCGTGGTGTATTATCATCTGAAGGATCTTTCGTTCCGCGAGTACCTTGCATTGACCCAATCGATCCACCTGCCGATGCTATCGCTGAATGATGTCCTCACCAGGCATGTTCAGCACGCGGAACAAATCACCAAGGGCAGATCCATACTGAAACTTTTCAACAACTATCTGAATGAAGGGGCTTATCCATTCATTACCGAGGGACAAAGCACGTATTTTTCAAAACTTCTGAATGTGATCGAGAAAGTGCTTTACGAAGATGTCGCGATCGCAGCCGACATGAAACAGGCCAATATCCCCGTGCTTAAGAAGATCATCTGGTTGATTGCCAGCTCAGTCCCGTTTCAGGTGAACATCGAGAAAATGAGCCGGGAATTGGGAATATCCAAACAGTACGTCTACGAGTATATAAACCATCTTGATGCCGCGGGACTCATCAATGCGGTTCCCCATGGCGGAACCGGGTATAAAACCGTGCGTAAACCCGCCAAGATACTGATGGCGAATAGCAATCTTCTTTTCGCCGTCAACCGCGCCATGCAGGCTGAGGCTGAACGCGGCTGCGTTCGGGAGACCTTTTTTGTGAGCCAACTGACCACGCTTTTCAAAACAACAATTACTGACAAGGGAGACTTCAAGGTCGCTGATCAGCATGTCTTTGAGATCGGTGGAGCCGGAAAAGGCTATGGTCAAATCAAGGACATCCCGAATGCCTTTGTTGCCGCCGACGGCATTGAGATTGGTTTTGCCAATAAGATTCCGCTGTACCTGTTCGGGTTTCTCTATTAGGAAAAGACGTCGACCCTGCCCGGAATGGCGCTACTTAGCAATCCTCAAGGATATGCATGCGGTCCGAATTCAAGAGGCGCTGGCGTAACACACTCTTACCGCGGCGCCCAAACGAAAGACATCCCGAAGCCTGGGCTGTGGTGGGGAAGGTGAATCCAAGAGGGGAAAGCGGAAAGCAGAAAGCAAAAGCGGAAATTGAGAGGCATTTGGGCAATACGGACGGGACAGAAATATTCCCCAATCGTGTGCATGCGGCTCCCCTTCAGCGTCTTCTCCCAATAATTCAGCTTTGCGGCATCCATCGTGAACTCCGACGCAACAAACTCCATCGTAAACTTTGCCGTAAACTACTTCGGAAAT
>PWZG01000372.1 GCA_003567575.1 PVC group bacterium
CGCTCGCAGCGCAGCGGAGAGCGAAGTAGGGCCTGTTCGCTATATTCCGCTGCGAGCTACGTATGGCAAGCCATCCGTTGGACAATTCCATGCACCATGTCTATCTGCTCAGGAGCCTTAAAAAACCCAGACACTTGACTCTTCGTGTCCAGTGTGGTTGAGTTGTCTGGAGGTGATGGAGTCCGCCTTCAACCGCCGCGTTCGATTGCGGCTGATGACTCCTGTTCAATTACTGACTCGTCTGATGTGGTGGCAGTGGATGCCCCACGGCGAGTAGCGAATAGGTTGTGTCAGAAGGAGCGGTTATGGCGGCCGGGATCGCCGAAATCATCATCCTGTGCCTGATCGCCGATTGGGCTTTCCGGCGCATACGCATTCCGGGGCTCATCGGCATGCTGCTCGTAGGCGTCATCCTCGGGCCGTATGTCCTTGGCTATCTGGACCCCGACCTGCTCGCTATCGGGCCGGATTTGCGCCTGATTGCCCTCATTGTGATCCTCTTGCGAGTGGGCTTTGAGTTGAGCCGTTCGACACTGCATCGAATCGGCGCCAGAGCCTTGCTCCTGGCGTTCATTCCCGCCACCATTGAAGGTGCGGCCATCACGCTTGCCGGGCCGTGGCTGCTCGGCTTGAGTTGGCTCGAATCGGCGGTTCTGGGATCGGTTCTGGCGGCTGTTTCCCCCGCCGTCGTTGTGCCTTCCATGATCCGGTTCATCAAGGAACGGCGAGGCGCAACCAAAGCCATACCCTCCATGGTCATGGCTGCGGCGTCGGTTGACGATGTGTACGTGATCGTCGCGCACACCGCCATCCTTGGGGCCTATGTCGGTCGTCAAGTCAACGTGGTCATGCAAATCGCCGGCATACCGATTTCCTTGATGCTCGGAATTGCAGTTGGCATGGCGGCCGGAATCGTCCTGTACCGGCTGTTCGACCGATTCAACCCTCGGGCGACCAAGCGGGTCCTGATCGTTATTGCCCTGTCAATCCTCCTGGTGCGGCTGCAACACGTAATGGCCGACATCCTGCCCTTTGCCGGGCTGGTATCCGCCATGGCCATTGGGTTCATTATTCTGGAGAAGCGGGAACACATGGCGCATGAACTCTCGGCCAAATTGGCAAAGACCTGGGTCTTTGCTGAAATCATCCTGTTCTCGATGGTCGGCGCACAGGTGAACATTGGAATCGCATGGCGAGCGGGCGCGATGGGCGCCGCCATCATCGGCTTGGGGCTTCTGGCTCGCGGCATCGGTGTCGGCCTTTGTCTGCTGGGCAGCCGCTTGAACCTAAAGGAACGGTTGTTTGTAGCGGTCGCATGTTCCCCGAAGGCGACCGTGCAAGCCGCCATTGGCTCAGCGCCGCTGCTCGCAATGCGTTCGGCCGGAATGGATACGGGACCCGGAGAACTGATTCTCGCGATCGCCGTATTGAGTATTATCCTGACGGCGCCTACCGGCGCCTGGGCGATAAACGCCTTGGGCCGACGTATCCTTGAAATCGGCCCCGAGTCCGAGCACCAAGCCTATGATGCCGCGGTAGAAAGCAACCCGGAAGCGTAAAACATCCGGATCGGGGCCCCTGCTGACCACTGAGGGGGTTGCCGTTCGATTCATGCGTGCTCTTTCCCGCCGCCGGAGTCAGGCGTGTCATCAAGCCTGGCCTCCAACTTTCCGTAAGATTCTATCCAGCCAAGATCGCCGAGGATCATATACATGCAGGGAAGCCCCACAAGCACAAGCACGGTCGAGGCCATCAGTCCGAAAGTGGTGCTGATGACCAGGGGCTTGAGGATCTGGGCCTGCAGACTGCGTTCGAACAGGATCGGCAGCAGACCGGCAATGGTCGTGCTTGAAGTGAGCAAAACGGCCCGGAACCGGTCGCGACTGGCCGCCGCCGCCGCGTCGTACAGCGTGGTGGATGTAGTGCGGGCGTTTTTCAAAAAGATAACCAGCAGAATCGAGTCGTTAACCACGATGCCCGCCAGCGCGATGAAACCCAGCAGGCTGGGCATGCTGATGGGCACCCCCATCAAGACATGACCCCAGACCACGCCGATCAGGGAGAAAGGAATGGCGATCATGACGATCAGGGGTTCGGTGTAGGTGCGGAACTGGAAGCTGAGCAGTACAAATATTCCGATCATGCCCATGGCCAGCGCGACCAACATGGAATTGCGCGCCCGGCCCGTTTCCTCCAGCTCTCCGGCAATGGTCAGATTGATGTCCGGGTATTTGCGACTGAACTCGGGCAGGTAAGTTTTGCGCAACAGTCCCATCAACTCATTGGTGTTGATGAATCGAGTGTCAACATCTCCGTACAGGGTAACCGCACGCATTCGGTTGAAGCGTCCGACGCGAGCCCATCCGCGCTCCGTCTTCCATGTCACAACACTCCGCAACGGAGTCTCCTCACCATCCGGCAACACCAGCATGAAGTCGTCGAGGTACTGCAGGCTGTCACGGTCGGTTTCCGCCAGGCGCACGTCGATTTCATAAGACTCGCTGCCGAGCTGGACTTGATCGGCGATTAACCCTTGGAAAGCGCCGCGCAACTGCCGGGCC
>PWZG01000249.1 GCA_003567575.1 PVC group bacterium
AAAGTGATATGCGCCCATCTTCCGTGCCGGGATTGACTCAGGGCTGTTATTGTTGTTATATTGCGTCTGCATTTTGGCCATGTATTTTGTTATTAACGGTTAATGCGCATTCACCGTTTAACAGCATCCCGCAGGGATGCGAAATGTTGAAAGATTGGAGCCCAGCGCAAAATCATAAGCGGCAATACAGGAGACAGTAATGATCCGTAAAGCGTTGGTTATGGCCGTACATCCGAAACATCGCGAATAATACGAGCGTCGGCACCAGCCGATTTGGGACGATTTACATCAGACCCTCAAGGATCACGGGGGCCACAACTACTCGATTTTTCTCGATCCGGAAACCGACATGTTATCGACGCCAAGCGTCGATCTGAGTGGTTCCTTCCGAAGAATGAAAGGAATGGTTTTTGGGCTTGCCCGACCTAAAGGGTCATGATCTTCAACACCAAATCCCCTTCCGAAATGATTTTGTCGTTCCTGCGAAAAAACCTTTCCGCATGCTGAATGTCGGGGGTCGAAACATTGTATGTGACGTATTGACAGACGCTTGAATCAGAAATCGATGATAGGTTACAAGAGCCATGACATGGCAAATAATCCCCGACACGTAACGAAGCGGTTTTGAAAGGCTCCATATACACGTTCTCTTTCATCCGAACCTGGCATGCACCGCATCCTCCATGATGCCCAGGGAGGAACCGTGTCGCAGCCAAAAGACGGCTTGGCCGTCATTTACCTGTTCGGCCGCTTCGCTCAGTCGCGCGAAATAAGCGTCGCGGATTCCCCGGCAGACCGGATCGTAATACCGATTGCGCAGCTCGCCGGGATCGTTTTCAAGATCGTATAGTTCGCATAAGTCGGAGAAATTCCACACCATTTTCCAACGTCCATCAGTGACCATCCGCGCCGAATAGTGGCCGTACCAATCGCCATGATATTGCGCGTAATGAACCGTACGCGGCCAATCCGGTGTCGCGGCGGCAAATCGATTGAGTGAACCGCCGTGCAGTGGCTGACCGTTCATACCTGCCTGCTCGCCACCGGCCATCAGGTCGACGCAGGTGGCGGTGACATCCATCAGATGGACCGGTTGCTCGAATCGCGCGTGCCGGCGGGCACCCGCCGGTTTGTAAAGCAACGGTATCCGATAGATTTCATCGTACATATAGGAGCCCTTACTGGGGAATCCGTGCGCGTCCGACATGTCCCCGTGATCGGCCGTGAAAAACACGGCGGTCTTGTCGTACAATCCAAGCCGCTTAAGATCCGCGATGACCTCGCCGAGACACTGATCCACCAGTTCCAAATAGGAAAAACATGCCGCCAGTTTTTGCCGCAAATTACGGTCCCGTTCAGCGACCGACACGTTTTCCAAACGTGTGGTGGTGAGATATTGCAGTTTTTGCTGGTTAAGTGGCTTGCCATCCAGGGAGTCGTCCCGATTCGGCCACAAGGCGATGCGGTCGGGATCGTAGCGGATACCGAATTCCTCGGGCACCAGCCAGGGGGAATGCGGTCCCGGAAACGCGCAGAATGCCAGGAAGGGTCGATTGGGATCGCGTGATTCGATAAATTGGCGGCAATAACGAGCCGCGGCGACATCCGGAAAATCGCGCATCGGCATCCGCAGGGTACCGCTCAGGCTGCCGGGACCCAGGTCGCGGCGGCCCTGTTCTTGAACCAATTCACCCAAACTTGCTCTGGGATGGCCGAAGGAACAGAGACCATCGCTGTTCGGGCGCGGGTGGGTTACATGGAAGCGGGACGCGAAGAGATCCTCGTTCGTCCCGATATGCCATTTGCCGAAATAGCCGGTCTGATAGCGGGTGTGGTCATCGGCCCAGTCCTGGATCATGCACAGATCGGGTCGCGCATGATGGCAAAAACTGTAGCGCGGTGTCGAGTTGTTAAACATGTGGTGGGCATGGGGATACAGTCCGCTCATCAGGCTGGCGCGCGCCGGCGAACAGATGGCCGTGGGGGTATAGGCCCGGTCAAACACCATGCTATCGGCGGCCAACGCGTCGATATTCGGCGTCCGTACCTGACGGCCGCCGTAACAGCCGAGCAGATCGAGCCGTAATTGATCGCAGAATATGACAAGTACATTGCTCTTGGATTCTTTCATCAATGGATTCCTTGGTTCGGGTCTATGGTGAATCGTCGAGCAGATATCCACTTACTCTAATCCACGTATTCCCTCGCCTTCCTTTCCACGGCTTATCAGCCGCGGCTACCTCAGGCGTCCGTGTATTGGTCTTCAGAATTCCTCGTAGCCGCGCGTGATAACGCGTGGCCCTTCTTCCGGTCTGTCCGCCGCAGGCGAATCCGCCCGTGGCGGGCTTGTCGCCGCACTCCAAATTCAGTCTGCGGTCTCAATCCTCCCGATAAATCATCACCGGCCCCATCAAACCGCCGGTACCCAGTTCGTTAAGACGCAGACGTTCCGTCTTGATGGCGAAATGGTTGTCGCCTTCCACCAGCAGGTCGGTCACGTCGAATTTGGCCGGACGGCAATACCCGGTAAAACGGTCGCGTATTTCACCCGCGTG
>PWZG01000234.1 GCA_003567575.1 PVC group bacterium
TGCTACACCGGTTCAATTCCGGTTCGCGCCTCCAATCTATAGATAGTTGCTGCTGCAGGAAAGCGTAAGCGTGGCAGGTTTGAAGAGTCACAAGGTAGCCGGGCGACCGTTTCCGTCGATTTCCGTCGACACCTGTCGACAACCATCGGCCCGAGCGACCTGCTTCCACCAAGGGTAGCGATTACGTGTGAGGACTCCCGACTCCCGACTCCCTGTTATTTCAAACAAGTCCCCGGCCACTGCCGCTGGCCTGATCATGCATATTGTAACTTCAGGCGCCTTTTTGGTATCCATGTGGCGCATGTCGGCCCGACGTGCGCCTCCTCAGCAAATCCGACCTCGGGCCGAGGTCGGCCACGGTTCCGCCGCATCTTAGGAATGCTCCGGCAATCAGTAAAAAGCGCCATGCAAATTTTAAGTTACTGGTTCGTCTCTAATATCTCCGGAATCCGGTCTTTCAGCGATTCCCGCAAACGTGGTCCGTATTGGGTCACGATCCGTGATGATGCATAGGTCGCCATGGTGGCGGATTGTTTTAGGTTGTAACCATTGGTCAGACCGAACAGGAACGCGCCGGCAAACATATCGCCGGCGCCGTTGGTATCGACTGCGTTTACCTTGAAGCCCGGCGCCTTAAAAACCTTGTCGGCGCTGCCGATCAGGGCGCCGTCCGGACCGCATGTCACCGCGAAAAGAGGTACCTTCTTTGACAGCAGCTTACATGCTTGATC
Source organism: PVC group bacterium (assembly GCA_003567575.1). Classification (GTDB taxonomy): domain Bacteria; phylum Verrucomicrobiota; class Kiritimatiellia; order CAIKKV01; family PXCX01; genus PXCX01. The sequence goes on from PWZG01000234.1 coordinate 732, forward strand.
GACGTGTTCACATTCGGTAAAAGCCAGCGCTTCGGCTTCGTTGCAAAACAGGAGGTCGACCCCGTTTTCGATTATTTTGTGTACCCGTTCGCCGAACACATTGACGATAAACGGATCGCTCAGGGTCAACGCCACGCGCGTGCCCAGCGCCTTGGCCCGGTGTTGCGCCATCAGCACAGCCTCGAATCCGTTCACCAGCGACAGCAGATACCCTTCGATATAGAAATAATCACTCCGCTGCATGAACAACTCATCAACCTGTTCCGTTCCAATGGCGGCGGACACGCCCAGGAACGTATTCATGGTCCGATCGGCATCCGGTGTAATAAACACCAGGCATTGACCCGTCGGGCCGTCGCCACGGTTGGATTCGTTGGACTCGACGCCGACGGCCGCCAGATCCCGCAGGTAGAAATCGCCATCCACATCCCTGCCCACCTTACAGGCATAACACGCCCGGCCACCGAAATTGGCCAATCCGATCATGGTATTGGCCGCCGATCCGCCTGAAGCCTGTTGCGCGGGGCTGCCTCGCAATGCCGCGATCAGCGCCTCGCGCCGGTCATCGTCAATCAGCGTCATGACACCCTTGTCGATTCCCAATCGGGTGAGAAAATCCGGTGTTACCCGGTATTGGATATCGACCAAGGCATTTCCGATTCCGTAAACATTGTATTTCTTTGGCATGTTCGTCGTCTCCTATAGCGTGTCGGGTGTCGCGTGTCGGGTGTCGCGTGCGCCAATCCGCAACAATTCCTCAATTTCTTTCTCGCTAACCGTATCACGGTCTGCTACTGTTGTACCGTAAAGCGCGTGAGATTCGTGAATCATGGAAGAGCGTGTCCCGCCTTCACCATCCGGGCTACGGCGGGCAGGCTCGTTGCGGGTGTTATTGTTCGCTCTTAGCGTATTGATCGACTTAGTCAAACGAGCAATGATCCCGTCAACTATGTCAACCCTTGCCGCTATGGTGTCCTTCGAAAGCCAGTGCTTCAAACGCTTGTATCGGCCGAGCGTTTCGCGAGCAGACCCCCTCGAAATGTCCAGAAAACGAATGAACTCAGTCCGGCTCAGCCGCCCGAACCCCTCGTCCATGTTTGCGCATATCGAATCTGCGCTGCCTACTTGCTGCCCAACCAGCCTGTAGCAACGGCAATCCTTTCGCAGAATCTCCATGTCTTCGACGACATGATCGAACAGTTTCAAGCCATCCTGATAGGGGCCAAAGTCTTCAACACGGTTACGGCTCATATGCTTCCTCCGACACGCGACACCCGACACCCGACACCCGGCAAGCGTGTCACCCGGCTGTGTCCGGCATCGCGTCCGACGGTGCGGCCCAAGCGCGCCAGGCGGCCGCGGACGCAGACGGCGCATTTAGTATCCGGTTCATCGACACAGGGTTTACCGGGATAAAGCTGGTATTGGCGCCGGTATGCGCCGGGTGTCATGTTGGGCATGAACACGTTGGCGCCGCATTGCAGTACGCGATCGCGGCCATCGGCGCGAATCGCATCATAGGCGGTCGTAGCCGGAATATGAGCCCATGGATTCAGCAGGCGCAACAACGCCGGCACCCTTAAATAGATGTCGGGATCGGACCATAGCGTGTGACCGGCCAGCGGGGTATCGGGATGGGCAATAAAAGGGCCCGCGCCAATCATATCCGGTTGCAATGCCGTCGTGAAAAGGATATCGCGCGCCAACATCTCCGTATCGGAAAAGGGTAACCCTATCATGAAGCCGGTTCCAACTTGGAATCCGGCCGCGCGGATCGAGGCCAGGCATTCAAGACGGCGGTCATAGTCGCTATCGGGATGAA
>PWZG01000508.1 GCA_003567575.1 PVC group bacterium
AAGGGTGTCGTCGCAAGCAGGAACGGGCAAGACGCTATCGTCAGTTTGTGGAGGCGGGGATGGCGAATGATGACGAGGAGTTTGCGTTAGCGTTGGTTCGATCGGTGCATTGTATCGGCAGTGATGATTTTCGAGAGGCCATCGAAGAGCGCTACCGGACATTGGTGGCTTCTCGTCGTGCAAATGAAGACGTTGCGTTTCGGCGCATCACTCGATGTGTGCCGCCGCCGCGGGTTTTGGATATCGTCGCAACGGTTCTTAACCTGGACCGCAATGATCTGCTTCGGCGGCAACGCGATTGTCGCTGGCGTGCGGTTGTCGCGCGCATGCTTTGCCGGTATGGGGGGCTAACACAGCGCGATGCAGCCCGTCAACTCGGGTTGCGCACCGGAGTAGCGGTCAGCATTCAACTCAAGCGGTTGGATCAGTTGCTGAATTCGGACGAGACACTTGCCCGAATCGTACAGCGAATCGAGCAGCGATTGGACAAGGAGCAACATATTCATGGCTAAAGCCTTAATTGCTAATATAAGGTCTGACCCCATGGCCCACCAAATATCTATCGACCGCAGGAATCCGGGCGTGGCTGTTTGCTAAGACCTCTGCTATTGTGACCCTGATCTTCCCCAAAATCCGCGCCTTACGGCAAAACTTCAGCGCTCGAATAATATTGTTGCAATGTTGCGCAACTGTGCGGTATAATGGGCGCCATGAACATGGAAAAGTTTCAGGCACGGGCACGGGTAATGAAGGCGTTGGCGAGTCCGGTGCGCCTGAAAATCGTGGACGAGTTGAGCGGCGGCGAGCGGTGTATGTGCGAATTGCAGCCGTTGTTTGATCTAAACAAGTCGACCTTGTCACGGCACATTACCGTCCTTAAACAAGTTGGCATCGTGAGCGAGCGCCGCGAGGGCGCGCGCTCTTTTCTTAAGCTGGAGACGCCCTGCATCCTGAGCGTGTTCGATTGCACAATGGGCGTGCTCCGCGCGGATGCCAGACAGAAAATGAGATTGGCGCAAGCATAATCGCTTCACGTTCAAAAGTACCATTATATGGATAATCAATATGGATACGGATAAACGAAGAGAGTTGAAGATTCTGGCCTGGTTGATCGGGCTGTTCGCGGTGTTCTACTATCTGCCGATTGAAGGGGCGCGTTTTCGGGGTGCGCTGATCGAGGCATTTACCCTGGCGAAGTGGTATGCGCGCGAGCATGTGCTGCTCTGTTTGGTTCCCGCATTTTTCATTGCCGGAGCCATCGGCGTTTTTGTGAGCCAGAATGCGGTGATGAAGTATTTCGGGCCGAAGGCCAAGAAATGGTTGTCGTATTCGGTGGCGTCGGTTTCCGGCACGATTCTGGCCGTATGCTCATGCACCGTCCTGCCCTTGTTCGGCGGGATTTACATGCGCGGGGCGGGCCTGGGACCGGCGGTGGCATTCCTCTACTCCGGTCCGGCGATCAATGTGCTGGCGATCGTGCTGACCGCGCGAGTGCTGGGGTGGCAGCTCGGCCTGGCGCGTGCCATCGGCGCGGTGGTTTTCAGCATCGTGATCGGGCTGCTGATGCATCTGATATTTCTTAAAGAGGAACGTGCCAAGGCCGCCAATGTGCAGGAAGTCTTCATGGGCGAGGACGAAGAAAAGGAACGTCCCCTGTGGCAGGTCGCATTGTATTTCCTCTCAATGGTCGGGATTCTTGTCTTTGCCAACTGGGGGGCGCCCATGGAACAAGCCGGGATCTGGCACGCTATTTTTCGCGCCAAGTGGGTCATTACGGCTTTGTTCGCGGTGTTGTTCGCCCTTACCCTGTGGCGCTTTTTTTCCGTCAAGTTATGGTGGCTCACCTTGGCGGCTCTGCCGCCGGTGATTCTGGCTTTCGCGCTGCCTGGGTATCCGGTGGCGGCCTTTACGGCCGGCGCGATTGGGTTGGCGGTGCTGACCTCGATCGGCGGCGCTGAACTCAAGGACTGGCGTGACCAGACCTGGGGCTTTTCCAAGCAGATTCTGCCGTTATTGTTTATGGGCGTGCTGGCGGCCGGCTTCTTCCTGGGCAGTCCGGATAGTGAAGATGCCGGGATTATCCCGAATATCTGGATTCAGGCACTGGTGGGCGATTCGCCTGCGACGATCGTGGCGCTGATTCGCGGCGAGGCGGCGGTCATTCCCGGCTGGATGGCCACCGTCTGGCCGGTCTGGACCAACTTCTTTGCCTCCATCACCGGGGCGCTGATGTATTTCGCTACCCTGACGGAGGTTCCGATCCTGCGCGGTCTGCTCGACAGCGGCATGGGCCAGGGGCCCGCCCTGGCGCTGCTGCTGGCAGGTCCGGCGCTTTCCCTGCCCAACATGCTGGTGATCAATTCGATTCTGGGTCCGAAAAAAACCCTGACCTTTGTCGGGCTCGTCGCGATCATGGCAACGATCAGCGGCATCGTGTACGGGGTAATTGTGTGATCATGAACGGATTCTTGGAAAACGGTTAAACAAAACAGAGGAGGAAACAAAATGAAAGTTCAAATTCTGGGAACCGGTTGCCCGAAATGCAAGCTGCTG
>PWZG01000488.1 GCA_003567575.1 PVC group bacterium
TCCCTCCAGTTGGAAAACAACCGTATTCCGTGGATTTCTGGAGGGTCGGGCTCCGTCCCGACCGCATGAACGGGAGGTTTTGCAAGAGCCTCTGAAGATTGTCGATTGATGATTTTTCAAGACAGGATCGGTGCCAGGCAGTTTTTGCGAAGCGAGCGACATCATGACATTCTTGATGTTCGAAATCAGCGTATATTCGCGTAAAGCACGTATTTTCAGTACCCAATCGAAAATCGAAAATCATCAATCCGCAATTCCGGGACTTACGCTTATTCCTTGAAACCTGTCGATCCCCGTGATATAGTCGCCAGCCATAAAGCATGGATCAAAGACGGGATTTACACCTTTCAGCCTGTAACTCGCAACCGATGACTACACTTAAACATAACACCCAGTCAGAGCGTCTGGCACAGGCGCTGGAACGCATGTATCGCCGACGTATTACCGGGATCAAGTATGATCTCAAGCCGGTGTATCATCTTTTGCGGCGCCTCGATAACCCGCATCGCGAGTTGGCGGCGATTCATGTCGCCGGCACCAACGGCAAGGGATCGGTGTGCGCCATGATCGAGGCCGTATTGCGGGTTCGCGGGTTACGCCCGGCGCTCTACACCTCGCCGCATTTACTGCGGTTTAACGAACGCATCCAAATCGGCGGCATCCCTATTACCGACGAGGCGTTGGGACCGCTGATCGAGCGCGTCGAAGAGGCTGATCGCGCGGCAGCCACCGTGCCGGGCGGACGGGCGGCAACATTTTTCGAGTTTACCACGGCGCTCGCATTCCTGTACTTCAAGCAACAGGCAGTGCGGGTCGCGGTCGTCGAAACCGGTCTCGGCGGCCGTTTGGATGCGACCAATGTGCTGACGCCGGTCCTGTCCGTCATCACCCGGATTGCTCTCGATCATTCACAATGGCTGGGAACCGATGTAGCCGCCGTAGCCGCGGAAAAGGCGGGCATCATCAAATTCGAACGGCCCGTGGTTCGCGGCGCCATGCCCGATGACGCGCGGGCGGTGATTGATCGGATTGCCGCCGAACGGCAGGCGCCGCTCATTGCCGCGGAGCAGACCGTATCCGTGCAGCCGGTACGCGGACGCCATGCCGGGGTGCGGGGCAGGGTAAGCCTTACCGGCAGCCTTATGGATTACGGGAGCTTTAAACCTGCCTTGTCGGGTGGATATCAGTTGGAAAACATGGCCACGGCCGTGGCTGCGCTCGAAACATTCAGCCGTATTGCCGGCGTTTCCATTGATCGCCAAACCATGACGACCGGTCTGAGCCATGTCGGTTGGCCGGCGCGCTTACAACAAATCGATGACGATCCGCCAGTCCTGTTGGATGGCGCGCATAATCCCGATGCGGTAGAGGCATTGATGCGGACCGTGGCCGGATTATGGAAAAGACAACCGGTGGCGCTCGTGACGGGTATTTGCGGCGATAAAGATTACCGGACCATGCTGCGCTGTTTCAAGCGCCGGGTACGGCGTTGTTGGACGGTGCCGTTCTCCGGCGAACGGTCGCTGGACCCCAATGAATTGGCGGAAGCGGCGCGGCAATTGGGAGGCGACTGGGAAGTTTCAGCGGCGTTATTGGAACCGGCGCTTGATGCGGCGGTGGCATGGGCCCGTGAACACAACGGGATCGTCTTGATCGCCGGTTCCCTTTTTTTGGCCGCCGATGTCATGAAACTTAAAGGAGTTCACTGAACATGTCGGAAAAACATATCGAAATCCTGGCGCGCGGCGTCTTGATCCATCGGAACCGGTTGCTCGTCTGCCGGACAGGTAGCGACCCGTTGGTCTATTTGCCGGGCGGCCATATAGAATTCGGGGAAACCGCGCGTACGGCGTTGTGCCGCGAAATCAAGGAAGAACTTGGCCTTGCGGCGCAATCAAAACGTTTTCTGGGAGCCGTCCAACATACGTTTATCCAGAAAGGCGAACGCCACTGGGAAATCAATCTGGTGTTTGAAATGCGGATTCCCGACGCGCTGCAAGACGCCATTCCGCAAGCGGCGGAACACCATCTCTCGTTCGATTGGGTGCCGTTGGAACATCTCCACGCCGCAAAACTCGAACCGGCCGTGCTTTGTGATCGATTGCCGTTATGGCTGCAAAACGAGACCGTTGAACGCTGGGTCGAACCGTAACGGATACCGACCGAACGGGAATATGGCCGCGCGCCCGTGACGTCACCGTTTTTTTATGCTTGAATATTTTACGCGGACGGATTATGATTCCAATTCGTTGTTTGCAGCGGCGCAATGCCGTCCATCAACATGCCGGGGTGGCGAAATGGCAGACGCACCAGACTCAAAATCTGGCGGTGGCAACACCGTGTGGGTTCGACTCCCACCTCCGGCACCATCTGTAAACAGCGTTTCATCCTGGTGAGCTGTCCGATAATTCCGCGGAAACAACTCGAAAAGCATTGTCATTCCGAGCGAAGTCGAGGAATCTCGGCACTCCGCGACGGACGCAGATCCCTCGACAAGCTCGGGATGACACCGGATTGATTCACACCATTTGTCGGACACCACA
>PWZG01000391.1 GCA_003567575.1 PVC group bacterium
CACAAGATCGTCCTCGATATCCCCCGCAAATTCGGTCTGACTGTCATGCAAACCGCACAGATAACCGTTCGGTTTCCTGCATGCCAAGGTAAAATCGAATATCTCGCGCAAGCGGTTTAGCGTCATCACCAACCCCAACTCGGGCATCCGGCAACCGATGCGATAAAGCAAGAGATACGACTCGGCCACATTGGCATGATAACTCGGGATGCATTCGCAATGAACGCCGTCGGGTAAAAACTGACGGAACCAGGCATCGTTCAGCACGCTGACGGCATAGCGACGCCAATCCGAAGACGGCTCGAGATAATCGAGATACAATCCGCCGAGCAGCAAATCGCGGGCATTGGATACGCGCCAATTGATGGTTGTTGAAAGATGCTCCCGCAGGTATTGCAACTGGGCGCCGATAAACGTAACGAGGCGTTCGACGAACGGGACGTCGAAGGCCGGACTTGAAACAAGCATTCCCAATGCGGTTAACCAAGTGGTGTTGCGTATCCCGAGATCCAATACCGAGTTATACAATGATCGCCGCCCCAAGTGTTCCGATGGGAAAGCGCGCATAAAGTCTTCAAGATAATCCCGCGCGGCCGCGGCATAACGAACGTCGCCGGTCAGGTGATAGACAACCGCCAAATCCTCGAGGAATCCGAAGCGGGCGACGGCGGCGCCACGCTGGTCGTCGCGCCGCAACCAATCGATTCGCCGGCGTCCCAGCGCCAACGGATGCTCGCCAAGATATTGTACCAAGACCACGCCGTCGAGCGCGGCATCCGCCGAGCGCCGCCTACGATCGTCAAGTTCGGGGGGTGGCGGCATGATCGATTGCATACGTTCGACGGAATGTAACAAAGCTTGCGTCATACTACCCTTCTCTTATGATTGCAACCGTTCACGGGAGACTCGCGGCCATGGTTTTCCTGGGAAAGCCTTGATCCAGCCCGGCAGCGCGGTGGTCGAAGATGCCAGGCGACAGCATGGCTCGGTCGCTACCGAGCCATAAACAACGTTCCCCGCGGTGGAATGGTTTCGTAGCAGCCCATGTCGACCCTGCCCATCATGACGCGTGGCAGACCCGCCAAGTCAGTCGTGCCCGGCATCCATGGCAAGGTTATACCGGCATCAATCGCCGGGGAACCGCGTTGCAGGCGATAATCGTCGGCCGAGGCGTCAACAAACAACGGGTTCCCTGTTTTGCAACCTTGAACGTTATCCATGTTATCCGGGGTCGCAAACAGCGAATGCGAGACGTTCAACAAATGACCCTCGCCATCCGTCGGAAAATTATGGAGATCGTCCGTATGTCCCCAGACAATGGTGTTGGTTACGGCGAACACACCGGAAACGTATTCCAGGCCGCGACCGTTATTGTTGTCGGCGACTGTACAATTAACCAGAATGGTTTTCGCGCCGGCGCCATCGGAATAGATCCCATCACCGCGGTTATAATCAGAACGGTTGCCGGTTATCAGAACGTTACGCAGTAGGGCCGTTCCGTGATTCGACAGTCCGCCCCCGCGACCTGGCCGATTTACATCGGCTGTCCGTCGTTCCGAAACGTTATCGGCCAGGATGCTTTTTTGCATGTCGAGATGTCCGCCGGCCGCAACGAATACGGCGCCCCCGAAAGAATTACCGTTCGCGTTGCTGGTGCTCCGGTTTGCGCGCATCACGGTGTTACTGACCGTCAACCGGCTTGTGCCATTGACAAACACGCCGGCGCCCCGGCGCCCGGAGTGTCCGCTTGATGCCCTGTTGGTATTGCCGCTGACCACGCTGTTGTACAGGGCAACCGTACTGCCGATTAACAGCATGCCGCCGCCGTCCCGGTGCGTCGAATCACTGGTACTGATATAGTTGTTTACGATCTTGCAGGTGTCGAACACAAGATCGTGACAGTTTTCAAGGAACAAGCCGCCGGCATTAAAAGCGCCGTCCGTGGTCCAGCGCCCGTCACGAAACGTGATCTGCTCGAAGACGACATTGGTAACACCTGTCAAGGTCATGACCCGGGCGTGACCGTCAGCTCGTCGCAAAACGGTCGGCCAGAGGTCGCTGTCGCGCGGTCCCGGCAAATCCTGGGGATCAAGCCCTTCGGACGCTTCGTAGCCGCCGCGCAAGGAAATGTTCGTCAAGTGGCTCCACTCGAAAACGGCGCCCGCATTCATTGGCTCCGGCGACTCCCCCGTATAGACGTGACCGGCCAAGTGAAGCGCGTCGCCTTCTTCCAGCAGCAGGATAGCGGTTGCAAGATCGTAAGCCGTGTTCCAATGGTCGCCGTTGGTGTTGTTGCCATTGGTGGATACGTATAAATCCGCGGGGGCCGACCGCTGGGTGAAGGTCACCTTATCGGATTCGGCCGCTTCCTTGCGATTGGACGCTACAATCAGGGCCTGATAGGTCGCGCCGGGCGTCAAATCGCTCAGTTGACGCGTGAAAGCACCGGCTTGTAAACCAGCGTAGATAATGTTCGTTTGCGAATCGCCGTCCACCCAATAATGTATCCATGTGTCCGGTATATCGCCGCCGTCATCAAGAA
>PWZG01000095.1 GCA_003567575.1 PVC group bacterium
ATGGCCGAAAGACAACCATCGCGGCGGGAGCGAAACGAAGCCGACTAACCGGCGCCGCGGCGCCCCGGAACTGGTCGCGATCCTGGGCGACGCGTTGCGCGCGTATATCGCGCGACGCAACCATCATCAAACGATTATTGCCGGGTATCCCTGGTTTCTCGACTGGGGACGTGACACGTTGATTGTCGCCAGGGGCTTGATCAGCGCGGGAATGCACCGGGATGTTGAGGAGATCCTCAAGCAATTCGCTCTGTTCGAGCAGCGTGGCACCCTGCCCAACATGATCAGAGGCGATGATGCACGAGATCGCGATACGTCCGATGCGCCCCTCTGGTTTGTCAAAGTTTGCGCGGAATTAACCGCCGTAACCGGACAGCGTCATCTGTTGAAACAATCCATCGGCAACCGTACCCTGATCGAAATCGTGCAAAGTATTATGGACGGTTACCGTAATGGAACGTCCAACGGCATTCACGTCGATCCCGAATCCGGCCTGGTATTCAGTCCTGCGCATTTTACCTGGATGGATACCAATTTCCCGGCTGCCACGCCGCGACAGGGATATCCGGTGGAAATACAGGCGCTATGGCATGCCGCGTTGCGATTCATGGCCGATGTAACCAATGCACCGCAATGGCGCGATGCCGCAAGTCAGGTGCGACAGTCCATCATGGAACTGTTTTATCTTGATCGCTTGGGATACTTCGCCGATTGTCTGCACGCACAGCATGGTCAACCCGCACGGAAGGCTGAAGCGGACGATGCGCTTCGCCCAAATCAACTGTTCCTGCTGACGCTCGATGTTATTGATGATAGCCGTTATGTCAGCCGGCGTATGCTGGCGGCGTGCAGCGAACTGGTCGTGCCGGGCGCGTTACGCAGTCTGGCCGACCGGCCGGTAGAGTATCCCATACCGGTCTCCCTGCATGGGCAACGGTTAAATGATCCGCGTCATCCGTATCAGGGACGTTACGAAGGCGATGAAGATACCCGGCGGAAACCGGCTTACCACAACGGAACCGCCTGGTGCTGGCTCTATCCCAGCTATGCCGAGGCCTGGTGGAAGACGTATGGATACCCTTCGCGAAACACCGTGCTGGCATACCTCGGCGCCGTCGCACCGCTCTTGCGCGAAGGCTGCCTGCTGCAATTACCCGAGCTGCTTGACGGCGATGCACCACACCGACAAAAGGGATGCGACGCACAGGCATGGTCGGTCTCCGAAGCGTATCGTGTATTACAACGTGTAGTCAACTGATCAAATATCGAAATCGCATAATAACGGTAAATGATCCGAAAAACGTACCGTTGGCGTCTCAAAGCGCGATACCTTTATTTCGGGACTGTGCAGAATAAAATCCAATTGCCGCCTGGGCCGCCAACTGGGGAACGTGAATTGATCGGTCACATTCGCATTGCGCAAGCCGGTTGCTTCGAGAAACAGCCGGATTTCCTTGTCGCCCAGAAATAAGTTGAAGTCACCGGCCAGGATGCATGGAACATTCAGCGGTTTAATCAGCGAGTACAAGTTGAGCAGTTGATCGTGACGGGTCCGGAAGGTCAGCGCCAGGTGGACTAAAAAAATGGTCAGCCCGTCAAGTTCCAGTTCGATGACGAGACGTTTGACGCCACGCTCGAAATAATGGAATCGGCGTGTTTTAATCGTTTCGCGCGTCAGCAGGGCATTGACCTGCTTGTTCAGAACCGGGACCCGCAGCCATGGTGAGTGGCGGGCATACTTCAATTCGTAGATGTGGTAGTGTCCCAGGGATTCCGCCAATGTCTCGGCCTGGTTACGCCGGCTGGAACGGTAGGAACCGGCGTCGACTTCGATTAAACCGACGATGTCCGGATCCTGAGATTGGATAAACCGGCTGATACGCGTGAAATTACGCGTGGTATTCCGCAAATAACCACTCCATGGAAACTGGAATTGACCGATCCCTGTGCCGTAACGCAAGTTGTAAAGCAGTAGTCGCATAACGTTTTAAAGTTAACGATCCGGGCCGGGGATAACTTCATCCTGCAAGGGGCGCAGGCCATCCATCGCCGCAAGCGCGGTGATGTCGAATTGCAAGGGTGATAACGAAACGTAATCGTGCGCCAGCGCCTCGACATCCGTGCCGGTTTCCGTGCCGGTCATCTGCAGCTCACCGTCAAGCCAGTAGTAGGAGCCGCCGCGCGGACGCGTCCGCTTATGAAATATCTCGATGAAACGCGACAGCGCAGTGGTTGTAACGGCGAAACCGTTTATCTTTTCGGGAACCTGATTGGGTATATTGACATTCAGCAGGACACCGTGCGGCAGTCCGTTCTTTCCGATAAAGTCAACGAGTTTACACACAATTGCATCACAACTTTCCCAGCGCGGATGCTCGAACGCATCGATCGAAATTGCCATGCTCGGTATACGGTTCAAGGTGCCTTCGGCAGCCGCGGCCACGGTGCCCGAGTAAATGACGCTGATCCCGGTGTTCGGCCCCAGGTTAATTCCGCTGACCACAAGGTCCGGCGGCGTGTCCAGCAACACGG
>PWZG01000262.1 GCA_003567575.1 PVC group bacterium
ACCCAGAAGTCAGAGGCCGGACTGAACTCTGAACACTTTCAGCGAAGCTGGCTGGAATTAATGGATTCGCTCCATGAGATAACCATGATACAACGACGGCGAATCATTGAATGGATACCCTTTTCCCTTGATCACCGGTTTGCCCTCGGTATTCATTCGAACAAGGATTTCAGAATGTTCAATTCGGCCGGAATCGTTTCGCGGGGACCGTTTTCGTTCTGCAAGTACGATTCGAGAGCGACCCACCCGCTATAACCGGACTGTTTGATCATCCGCGCGATTTCCCGGTTTTTAATCATGCCTTTACCGAAGTGCGTGCCGCGGTATCCTTTCGGACCATCGGCAGGCTGAAAATCCTTGAAATGGAAATGGCAGGTATACTCGATAAACTGGGTGAAATTATCCTCGGCATGTTCGCCCGAAGCCTCGAAGTTGCCGGTGTCGAAGACGAATTTCACCCGGCCTTGCGTTTGCCGGATAATATCGAGACAATCCTCTGACGAACAAATAAGATCGGGGGACGGATCGAAATCCTCGAACGCCAACGTCATACCGCGTTTTTCGACATCATCGATGAAATTCATCAGACCTTCCGCAATCAACTTTCGTCCTGTTTCAGGTGCTACGCCGGAAACGGATCGACAGCCGGCAAGATGGACGATTTCCGCATTGAACGATTCGCAGAGGTCAATGCCTCGCCGCATGTTATCGTAGGCTTCCTCGCGTTGCGGTCCGGCGGGCGCCGCCAGGTTGGCAAGCAAATCCATCACCGGCATCGCGAGACCTGTATCGTTCATTCGCTTCTGATACAGCCGCACCAGTGCGTCGTTGCCCATGAAGTGATTGCAAAATGCCTCGATTCCACCCGCATCCGATTCGGCGAGAATATCGATCAGTTCCTCGTGCGATCCCTTGTCACTGTTGACCCAGGTGTTGTACATAAACGTCATTACCGCATACTTTATCATTGGATTTTCCCCTTGATACATGCTGTTTCCACTATTGGTAATCTTCAGAAAAGATTTGGTTTCCCTGTGTTTCCCGCGAGTATACCCATTGCAAGCAAGTTATTCAAGCGTTGATGTTCGATTGCGCATTGACGTAGAACGGTCCTCCCGGGCCGTTCTCTTCGTGATTGTTTCTTTCATTTCATTAATATTGATCGGTTTCCCGAAGCTCAGCCCGCGCCGGCTTCATTGCATTTCATGCAATTTTTCCCGCATGCATTCAAACATCTTTTGGGCGAAAACCACATGCCCGGTTTTGTTCATATTGATGCCGTCTTCCGGCAAGACATAGTCGGCTGGGCAGAACGCCGGACCGGCGTCGCCCCGCGTAAATCTGTCCTGCCCGGCGTGTTTACACGCCATGCATCTCCAGCTATCACCGTCACTCTCCTTCCAGCCCGAACAGCCGCCGAATGGCGTCAACGGACCATTCCACCAGTTTTTCGCCGCCTTCGGGGCCGATGTTCGTGCTGGCCGGCACGGCGCCATAGGCGCCGCCGGCTACCGAGCGTTCGGTGGGCAGGTAACCCGCGGGGCCGCCGCCGGCCAGTTGCACGACAAAGGTTTGCGAGGCCGGACTATGCGCCTTGATGCGGATGCCGTAGTCGAGAAACAGTTCAAACGGGTTGGTCACGATGGCAAGATCGCCAAGCCGTACGGCATGCACCTCGACGGGGAAGGTGGGGTCGGTTTGCTGGAGTTCGAACCGTTGGCGCACCGTTTCGCCCCGGCGCGCGTTCCAAAAGGCGCGGGTGGCTTTCTTGAGCCATTCAGGGTCGTTTCGCAATGCGGGGTTTGCTTCCAGTCCCGCCATCATCTTCCGGTAGGTTTCCCGGTGCGGCCGCGCATCAGCCAACGCCTTGGCCAGATCCTCGTCGTGCAACATGCGGCGTGGCAGTTTCACAGTCTGGACATCGTGGGCCAGAACCGGCGTCCAGTCGATTTCCTGCTCAATGATCGGCAGGATCGTGGTAATGGCCTGGCTCAGGCGTGCGGCAATTTCCTCGCGCCGGTTGCGGCCGGCCAGGCGCAGCATGCGCTCGTCGGCCGCCTTGTCCCAGAGCACGTTGGTGTCCTGGTCGCCCGCCGCCGAACATTGCGGCAGCACAAACAGGTTCGGCCCGAGCGTCCTGCGCAAGGCTTCGCGCGTGTCGTGCCAGTAATCGGCGCTGAGCAGGGTGGTTCCGCGGCTGACTTGCGAGGGCGCCGCGACGTTCACCACCATTCCCGTCAATTCGCGATCCTGGTTCCAGGTGCATAACACATTGACCGAATGGTCTTCATACCCTTCGACATGGCTGAAGTGCTCGGCATGGGTGTCGCCATACATTTTCGAGGTTGCATGGGTATAGGCGATCAGGCGGTTGCGTCCCACGACCGCCTGCCCCAGGCCGAAACCGATACCGCCGGGCGCCCGCTTGTGCCAGGCTTCGGCAATGGCCGCGGCGATACGTGGCGCGGCAAACGTCACGTATTCATCTTCGCTCATCCCGTCCAATTCAATCCCGAAGGCGCCGAGCGGGGGTGCATTGTGGGTATGGGTGGCGTTGAGCACAACGCACGTTGGATCGAGTTCGGGCAGCATTCCCGCCAGATGCGCGCGCACGGCATCGCGCAATTCATCCCGCATACCGCGCAAGTCGCAGCCTACAAAGATGACCGATTCCGAAACGTTTGTCTCAGGATCCGTCGTGTCGAGCGCAAGCGCCGTGGCGGTGAGCGGGTCCATGACCCCGGTGGTGGCGCGCGCCCAAGGCATGCCGCCCAGCACCGCCGGGCGTTCGGGCGTGATATCGGCTGACGCCCAGCCGATGCGAAGCGATGGTTGGTTGTTCATGTTTTTCCTTTCCGAATCGTTGCGAACCATGGTTTGCTGTCTTAGCGATCAACTCGTTTTTTGCATGCATTACGGCGTTGGAAGGTCGATATCTTGCGCTGTGCCGCTTGGGTAAGCGGCGCAACGTTTGTTTGCGCCGGCAACGCGGGCCGACCGCTGAACCCAGGTTGCCACGGCGATCGCAATGGCCGGACCCAAAAACAGAACCAAGAGCCAGCGCACGGTATGCATCACGATCACGACCATGAACGGATCGGCCTTGAGATTCTCGGCCAGCGCCACGGAGGATACCGCCGCGCCGGGTAACGAGCCGAGAAACCCCGTATTGGCGTCGACCCCCGCCAAGCGATGCAAAAGCCAGCCGTTCAACAAACACAATATCGACGTGAACACCACCAATCCCAACAGAATCGGGATATACGGAACGCCCGCGCGAATCGACGCGAACGAAAAGCTGGCGCCCATCATGGTGCCGATAATCCATTGGCCCAGGCGGGTACCGCCGCGATCGAGACCCGCGGGCGCCGGAAGGATCGCCCGGAGCAACATGCAGGCCACCATCGGGCCCAACAGCCAACTGACCGGCAGACCGAGCGCATGAAAAAAAAGACCCCCGCCGACCGCGACCGCGGCCCAGACAATCCAGAGAAGAATTAAAGGGAGTTTCGACATCGGTTTCTCAACGGAAAAAATGGAGAACCAACGGCTGCCATATTCCGCCTGCTTTTGCCGTGTTCGCCGCCTTGACCGCAATCTGATTAACTGTATCCTGCGTCAAAGCGTCCGTCACGTCCAGCCTGAACGGAACATTCCAACCTGAAGGACCCATCTTATGGTCGCCGACAAAACGGCCGTTCACCCAGACCCAGGCTTGTTCATCAACGCCTTCAAAGATCAGATACGCCCGATTCCAAGGTGGCAACTCCGGCAATTCGATCTCCCGACGATACCATGCAGCCCCATGATAGGGTTGCTCAAGGTGGTTCTGCCACGAGGTTTCGATCGGCACGTCGTCTCGCCAATCGCCGTCATTCCAATCGGGGCGATACCAATGCCGATCGCGTCCGACGCCTTCGGGATCGGCGGCAAAACGCCAGCCGGTTGGCGGCAACCGGGTTTCGGCCACCGCGTGACTCAACCCGAAGCTGATGCCACCCGGCTTACGGGCATGCCACGCCCGCACGGCGGCGTCAGCGATACGTTCCGCGGCGAACGCAATGTATTCCCGTGGCTGCATGACGGTATCCAGCTTGTCCGCCCATTGTACTTTCTGTTGATTACGCATCGCAATCCTCCCAAAGTTCATTCAATGCCTTGACCGTTTCTTCGACGATCACGCGGCCTCCGTTGGGACCGACCTCGTAGTCATACACGCTGCTCCCGTATCCTTGGTTGGCCACGGCGCGTTCGGTGGGAAGATACGAACCCGTCCACCCGTCGTCCGCTGCCAGTTGGATAAGAAACGTCTGCACGGCGGGACTGCGCGACTTGATACGGATGCCGTAATCCAGAAACAACTCGAACCGGTTGGTGGCGAACGCGATGTCGCCCAATCGGATCGCATGCAAGGTCATGGGTATATGCGGGTTATTGTCCTGTTGCGCAACCCGTTGCAAAACCCGTCGGCAGCGGATCGCCACCCGGTAGTTGTTGACCCCGGTTTTGGCCTCCGCCTCCAGTTTGGCCAGGTCCGCCCGAACTTGTTGCGCCTCGTCCGGGGTCACCCGCCGACGGGGCAAACGAATTTGACGGACGACATGTTTGATTGGAAGACGCGTCACGACCGCGGTTCGCGCCGCCGGTAATACCTCGTCCACCGCAATAGCCACCCGCCGTCCGATCTCCTGGCGCATGGTCAGCCCGCGCAACTTCAACATTCGCGCCTCAGCCGCCTTGTACCACAAGCGGTGCGGCGACTGGTCGCCGGCGGGGGAACACTGTGCCAGTACCTGTATATGCCCGCCGTGACGCTTGCGGATTTCCGTACGGATCTCGTGCCAGAAATCGGCGGAAATCTGCATGCCCATCTCCGTTTCCTGCGAAGGACAGGCCAGGTTGACCACCACCCCCGTCAACGCACCGTTTTCGCTCCAGGTATAAAGCAGGTCCACATAGTGGTCTTCGTACCCTTCGATATGGCTGAATGCTGGGTCGTTTGTGTTGCCGTACATTTTGGTCAGACCATTCACGACCGCGCCGGCCTTGTGTGTCGAGTCGGCCACGGAATAGGTTGCGCGCCGGTTATGCCCGACCACGGCGGTTCCCAGACCGAAACTCACGCCGGCCGGCTTGCGGTTACTCCACGCCTCCGCGACGGCTTCCGCAATACGCTCGCACTGAATATCCATACATTCCTTTGCCGTCATGACCCCATCGGGAAGTACCTCTGCTTCAGGGCCGAACTGGTCGATCAGGGTCATGGGGGAGGTGTGCGTGTGCGTTGCGTTCAGGATCAGCTTGTTGACGTCGATTTCAGGCGACCGTGACCGGATCGCTTCACGGGCCAGGGCCAGGAAGTTGTTTTCATCGTACCACTTGTGGCGGAACCCGCCGCGATCACAGGAAACGAAAATGACGGAATCACCGTCGGGACCGTTCGTGGACAGGGCCAGGGCGGTCACCGTCACCGGACCGTCCACGCCCTGCGACACCCGCATCTTGAACTGCGCGCCGAGGATGACCGGTTGATCCGGTGTCATATCCCGGGTCGCCCAGCCGATCCGCAAATCGTTTGTTTTCGCGGTATTGCTCTTCATGATTTTCCATCTCCGAACATCCGGTTCACGGTGTCCACCGTCCATTCGACAAGTTTTTCGCCGCCTTGCGGGCCGATGTCGGTGCTGGCCGGCACCGAACCATAGCCCTTGTGGGCGACCGACCGTTCGCTGGGCAGATAGGTGCCACTGCAACCCGCTTTCTGGATGAGAAAGGTTTGCGCGGCGGCGCTGAGTTCGCGCATGCGCACCGCATAATCGAGATACAACTCGAAGGGATTGGTGGCGAAGGCAACATCGCCGATGCGCACCGCGTGCACCTCGATCTGCATCAAGGGTTGCGCCTGCTGGAGTTCGTAGCGTTTGCGGACCCGCTTGCCCCGCTCCATGAGCCGGTAAGCCCGCGAGATATCCGTGTACCAGCGCGGTTGTTCGCGGATCGCCGGATTGCCGGCAATCTCCTCCAACAGCGTCTCGAACTTCTCCTGAAATGGCGCCGATTCCGCCAGCGCCTCGTCAACGTCCTGTTGCGAGATCAAACGGCGCGGCAGCTCCAGAATCTCGACGGTATGGGCCAATACCGGACTCCAGTCGATCTCCTTCCCGGCATACGGGACGATCTCGCTGATGGCGTCGGCGATTTTGCGGGCGATCTCGGCGCGTGGCGCGTTTTGTTCGAGATTCCGGCCTTTCAATCGCCACATCCGTTCCTCGGCGCGTTTGCCGATCAACACATGCGGCGATTGATCGCCGGCGGGCGCGCATTGGCCAAGAATGAAGAGATGCTCCCCGAAACGTTTGCGAAGTTCCACACGCGTCTCGTGCCAGTAATCCGCGCTGATCTGGTAGCTATGCTCGCTGACTTGCGACGGACACGGCACATTGACCACGATCCCGGTCAACGTCCGGTCGTGGTCATAGGTCATCATGGCCTGGACCGAATGATCCTCGTAACCTTCAACATAACGGAATTCGGGGACGGCCGCTTTGCCGTACATTTTACTGCTCCCATCGGCATAGGTCAGACGCCGGTTACGGCCGATGACGGCATGGCTCAGGCCATAGGCGATGCCGCCGGGCCGGCGCTGGTTCCATGCCTCGACGACCGCCCCGGCAATCCGATCCGCGGCGAACGCAAAATAGTCCGCGGGCGTCATTACGTCGACATCCAGAAAAGGCCACATCCCGTGCCCGATTTGATTTTCCAAGAGCGGGCGCGCCGCCTGTAGCTCGTCTTTGTACTCCGATCGGCAAGCCTCCATCCCGTAGGGATTCATGCGCGCGTCCGGCGCCGAGTGCGTATGCGTGGCGCCAATGAATAGGTTTTGGGGATCGATCGCCGCGCAGGCGGCCTGTACCCGTTCGCGGACGGCATCGCGCAGATCGTCGGAAATCGTCGCCAGATCGCAGGTCACCATGATGACCTGCCGCTGCGCGCCATCCTCCGCTGCGTCGTCGACAGCCAGCGCCGTAGCCGTCACCGGATCCATGATCCCTTCCGATACCCGCGCATAAAATTGGCCCGCCAGCAAGACCGGACGATCCGGAGTAATGTCAGCCTGCGCCCAGCCGATGTTCAGGTTGTTTTGCGGTGCTTGCATCATGATCTCTCCATAGGTTCACCAAGAAAAACAGACATCAACGGCTCAGCATAGCATGCGCCATATCATAATTCAAATTGACATTTTGCAACAATACCCCGACATATCGTTTCCGCTTTTCGAAACGAATTCAAGCCGTCTGCCGGAACTCATCCGCAAATCCCGGATCGACCTGGGCGCGGGCATTGTCTGCAGTTCGCGCCAGCCACACTTCTCTGCTGGACGAGACCCCTGCTTCCCATGCAGATTAGGGTAAAGATTACGGCAAAGACAAAGAGGCATCCATCGGCCCCTCGTCTTTACCCTTAATCTTTGCCTTTGTCTCGTCTGAGAGAACAGGGTGTCGAGTGTCGAATGTCGGGTGTCGAAATCGGTGGACGACTACGGGCGACGATTACGAGAGGAGTTTCACAAATCGTCCACCGTAATCGCGTGCCTCGGCGTAGCTCGTAGAGCGTAGACGGGTCGCCCGTAATCGTAATCCGTTCTTTCTTCCACGAAAAATCAGATGGCGCACGCCGTCTGAGGCAAAACTGAACCGTTACCACTAAAATAACTTTCCGAAAATTATTCTGCCCTAAATTATTCTGCCAACATCTGGAGACGGCGGTCCCCCGCCGTTTCTTCGCTCGGTCGTCACGGCTTAACATCTTGCCGAGGATTGCCAGCGTAGGGCGGGACATCCCGGATCGCCCCGGATCCTGAGTTGTGGCACTTTGGATCGTGCTTCCAGGACGTCCGCACGTACGTCTGAAATCCGCCAAAAACATTACAATTTACGCGGACGCGCCGGCCCCAACGTGGCCGGCTACAGAAAAGGCACGGGTGCCGCGCAAGTTGGGCGCGGCCGAAATTGAGAGAACAGGCGGTCCGAAGCGTTTATCGTCGTCCCGATCGTCGTCTTGATCGTTGTCGTCCCCCCTATCGTTGTCGCGATCGTGGTTCCGATCGTTTCAGAAAACTGATTTCTGACCTCCGACCTCTGACCTCTTGCCCGGATCACCCAACGCCCTCGCGTCACTTTTTCTTGTTTTTTATGACAGAGGCTCTAGAATAAGGCCTATGATTTTTTGGTGGACGATGAATTGTTTGTCCCTTATTCCCACGGTTCGGATAAAACGATAGGAAGCCATGAATGCATTGACGCTGCTTATTATCGGGGTGGTTATGTTCGGTTTGGCATACAGGGTTTACGGAGGATACCTGTCCCGGATATTCGGTATTGATCCGGAGCGGCCAACGCCGGCGTTGATCATGCCGGACGGCGTCGATTACGTACCCGCCCGGCCGGTAGCCCTGATGGGACATCATTTTGCCTCGATTTCCGGCGCCGGCCCGATTGTCGGACCGATTCTGGGCGCCACCTTCGGCTGGGTCCCGGTCCTGGCGTGGATTGTATTCGGCTGTATTTTCGTCGGCGCGTTTCACGATTTTGCCGCGTTATTCATTTCGGTCCGTCATGAAGGCCGGTCGATCGGTTCCGTGATTGAACATTATCTGGGGTTCGTGGGGCGCCAGTTGTTTCTTTTGTTTTGCTGGACCACCCTGATTCTGGTGCTGGCGGTGTTTATGCTGTTGGTTGCCCGTACGTTCACGGCGGAACCGACGGCTGCGACAGCGTCACTACTGTTGGTTGCGCTGGCGCCGGGATTCGGCTGGTTGGTGTATCGCCGCCGGGTACCACTCGCGCCGGCGACCCTGGTATTCGTGCCGTTGATGGTGCTTCTGGTCGTGATCGGCAGGCAATGGCCGCTTGATCCGGTGGTTTTGTTCGGTTGGTCGAAGGAACAGACGATGAATGCCTGGATTGGCGTGCTGATCGTGTATGTGGCGATTGCGTCGGTGTTGCCGGTATGGCTGCTGTTGCAGCCGCGCGATTATCTGAACGCCTTCCTGCTCTATGCCTTGCTGGGGCTTGGGATTGCCGCCATCGTGGTTGCGCGACCGGCGATCCAGTTAAGCGCCGTAAGCGGATTTCGTGCCGTGAATCCGGAGCAACCGGATCAGGTCTGGTCCATGTTCCCGATCTTGTTCGTGGTGGTGGCCTGCGGGGCGATTTCCGGATTTCACGCACTGGTGGCTTCGGGAACCACCGCCAAACAAGTTGCCTCCGAACGTCACATCCTGCCCATTGGATACGGCGCCATGTTAATCGAGGGGATTCTGGCGATCATTGCCCTGATTGCCGTGGCGGTGCTGACGACCGACGGCTATCGCGAGGCCGTGGCCGCGCGCGGTGCGGTTGCCGTGTTGTCGGGCGGCCTGGCGGATATGTCCGCCGCGTTACGATTACCGCATACCGGGGTGCGTACCTTTACCGCCCTGGTGGTCTCGGCGTTTATGTTGACCACGCTGGATACGGCCACGCGGCTGGCCCGGTTGATCTGGCAGGAACTGACGCAGGGAATGATGCCGGGAAAAAACCGGCCGGCATACGTTTGGTTGTCCAACCGGTACAGCGCCACAATCATCAGTCTGGCGTTGACGATGTACCTGGTGCTCAGCGGCCAGGGCATGCGCCTGTGGCCGGTTTTCGGCGCTTCGAACCAATTGCTGGCCGGACTAACCTTGCTGACGGTCAGTGTCTGGATGCTGCGCGAACACAAACCGTACTGGATTGCGGCGGCGCCAGCCGTTTTCATGCTGGCGATTTGCATGACGGCACTGGCGAATCAGTTCGGGCATAACCTGGCTGTCGGGAACCATACCCTGACCATCGCCATTGCCTTGATCATGATCCCGGCCATCGTGTTGATGGGGAAAACGGTTTGCTTCCTCGGTATTCGCCGTCGATCCTGAAAAGCTCTATACCGGCACGCTCCACTTGAACTGGCCGGTGGCCATGAAACGCTCGATCTGTTCGACGCTTTGTTGGCTTTTGCGTGCAACCGATTCGACCGTATTAAACGCGTTGTGCGGCGTGCATATCACGTTGGGCCGCTGTCGCAAGGCGTGCAACGTGGTCCAGCCCGGAGCGTCATGCGGTCGACCGGCCCGCAAGGCCGCAGCCAGGCCGGCCTCGTTCTCATACACATCCATTGCCGCGCCGGCCAGGATACCTTCATCCAGTGCCCAGGCCAAATCGTCCGCCGGCGCCAGCTCGCCGCGTGCCACGTTCACGAATATCGCGCCCGGCTTAACCTGCCGCCAGCGATTCCGACTGAAATAGCCGTGATTATCGGCGTTCAGGCTCATGGCACACACGATCGCATCCGCTCGGGCCAATCCTTCCTCGAGGGAGACATACGTCACGTCCTCGTGCCGAGGCAAAATATCCACGCCCAGCACGGTCATACTTAAACCGGTTCCTATACGCGTGACGGCATGACCGATATGGCCAACCCCGACGACCAGCAGCGTTTTGCCTTCGCATTCGGTTCCCGTCAAACCATCCCGGCAAAACCGATCGAACCATTGCGTCTGCAACGCCAGCTTGCGCCACAACGCCATCCACAACGTCATCGCCTGTTCGGCCACCGCCCGATGGCAATAAAGCGGCAAATACCCCGCGGGGATGGGCCGACCGCAAGCGCCGATATAACGCGCCACATGATCGTATCCCGTACTGCGGGTCAGAATGCCTCCGAGCCGATCGGACCATTCGCGAGGAATTGCCGATTGCGTACGAATACTGATGACACGCGCGGGCGGACTTTCATGATCCGTTTCGCCGATCGCCCGAAAATCGTATCCGGCCTTTATGCTGTCCGGCAATAGACGCCGCAATTGCTCGGCTTCTTCTTCGAATGCTTCGTAAAAGAATACGTCCAACATAATCGTCCTTATTGCGTTTGCGGGATATGAAATCATAATTCGCGGAATAATTCCATTTCTTTCTTCAGGGATGCCGACGATCCTGGCACCGACGTCAGGGTTCGTGGATATCTACGAAAAAGGCTTCAACCGTATGATTCTTATCAACCGGCTCACTATCGTCTCGACCTGCGATCTTCCGGCCGAGGACGGCCGGTTCCTCAATGATGGAGACGGCGGTCTCCGCCGTTATGCAAGGATGGCGTTCAACTGATCCCGCTCAGACCGTCTCCCGTCCGGCCAGCGGACAATGAATCACACAGGGTTCGGCTACCACGGGACGGTGTTTCTTGATGGCATCGAGTTGTTTTAGCGCGGCGCCCAGGGTCTCGGCGGTAATCGTTTCGGGCGGCGGCAGGTCGACCTCGGAGCCAACATACTTGAAGCCGCTTTCGCCCATCAGGACATAGCGTTTGACCCAGTCGCACCGGAGCGGATCGATGCGATTG
>PWZG01000533.1 GCA_003567575.1 PVC group bacterium
AATATTGCAGCGTGCCTGAAGTAGGTCAGCCATTCCTGGCTGACCTGGTCGGGCAGGAATGCCCGACCTACCATGGCGATATCCTGCATTACTTATGACGCTCTGTATAGCTTGCCCGACGAAACCTTGGTGAATCGGGGCGATCGCGCCCTACCCCGGACACCACCGCAAACCATCGTGCGAGACAGGTAGGGACGGACCGCCCGTCTTCGTCCCGCGAAACGCGGAACTACGCCGAGATAAGCCGGGCCGGCCGTTGCGACAAGATGTGGCCAAAATGAGAATTGCTGTGGTAATGTAAGGATGAATTGATATGTGCCGTGGTTTGCTGTATACTGGATCGATTGTTATGTCAGCGGCAACGGAAATGGCAGCACGCGACCGCCGGCCTGTCCCGGCGGGAAAACACGAACGATCAGAAACCGCGGAAAAGTCCGAACTCGTTTCAGCGGCCTGACTGAATGTGGAGACTGGTGATCTTGAACTTGCAAACCTTTGGTACGATTGCCGTTACCGTCGTGGAAAACGGAATGGGGCATCAGATGGTACGCCTGGTTTTGCAGTTGGCGGTAATCCTGGTGGCAGCCCGTGCGGGTGGCGTTTTGGTTCAACGGTACCTACGGCAATCAAGGGTCGTCGGGGAGCTTGTCGCGGGTATGTTGATCGGCCCCCATGCCTTGGGCGGCATGACGATTCCGCTGATCGGTTCCTCGCTGTTTCCACCGAACGGCGGGACGATTCCGATCAGCCCGGAACTCTATGGATTTGCCACATTTGCCGCGATTCTCCTCTTGTTTATCGCGGGTTTGGAAACGGATTTGCCGCTGTTCCTTCGCTATTCGCTGTCCGGAGCGGTGGTGGGCCTTGGCGGCGTGGTGGTTTCTTTTTTCTTTGGGCAGGCGGTGGCCGTCTGGTTGCTGCCGGGTGTTGGCTGGACTTCCTCCGTGGCATTGTTTCTGGGTACGTTGTCAACGGCCACATCCGTGGGGATTACCGCCCGTATTCTCAGTGAACGCCGGAAAATGGCGACACCGGAAGCCGTCACGATCATGGCCTCGGCGGTATTGGATGATGTCCTTGGCTTGGCGCTGTTGGCCAT
This sequence comes from PVC group bacterium, assembly GCA_003567575.1. Lineage (GTDB taxonomy): Bacteria > Verrucomicrobiota > Kiritimatiellia > CAIKKV01 > PXCX01 > PXCX01. Next base: position 1,100 of record PWZG01000533.1, read on the forward strand.
GGTGGTGGGTGTCGCGCGCGCACGCGTTGGCGGTGATGATCTGGCGTGGGGCAGCGTGCTCTGGATCGCTTTGAAAGCCATTCTGTTCTGGGTTTTTTGTACGGTGCTGGGAATTCGACTGGCACCCCGCTTGACCCGGGGACTGAAGTGGTTTCGATCCAACGAAACAATTGCCGGAATTTGTCTTGGTCTTGCTCTGTTATTGGCGGGATTATCCGAAATGGTAGGATTGGCCATGATTATCGGCGGCTATATCATGGGACTTTCGCTGTCTCAGGTTGATATCGCCCACGAGATCCGCGAAAAGATGGAGGGTGTCAGTCAGATGCTGGTCCCTGTCTTTTTTTGTAGCATGGGCATGTTGGTTGATTTTTCGGCGATGTTCGGGATGATCGGCTTCGGCCTGATTTTTACGATTGCCGCCGTGTTGGCCAAACTTGCCGGCTGCGGGCTGCCGGCCATGGCAATGGGTTTCAACTGGCGGGGTGCCTTGCGGATCGGCATAGGCATGTTGCCTCGCGGCGAAGTGACCCTGATTGTGGCCGGAATCGGACTGGCCGGCGGCGCCATTGGGACCGATATTTTCGGGGTAGCAATCCTGACCATGCTTATCGCGACCGTGATCGCGCCCCCTCTGTTGGCGCGCAGCTTTGAAGGAGGTCGCGGGCTCCGGCGGCCGGATGATGGAAAACGGCAGGAACAGTCGCGTCAGGTGGTTCTGTCGTTTCCTTCGGTTCTTGTCACGGATTTCGTTCGCAGCCGTATCGAAAAAGCATTTCGCAATGAAGAATTTTACGTTCACCGTATTGAAGTCAATCCGCCGATCGTTCAGATACGAAAAGATGACATCATCATTACCATGACCCAGAGCGAGCAAAAATTGCAGTTGCAAACCACGGTTCTTCACGAGAGCGTCATGCGTCTGATCGTACTTGAAGAAATATTACTTCTGAAAGATCTTTTTGCGTCCTTAAACCACACGGAATCCATGGATGCGATGAGTCATGATCTGATCGATGGTATGTTTGCGTAAGGGATCAAGAGACGATGGCGGCGCCTGCATGGATCGTCGATACGGGGTAATCGAGGACGATCGAGACTCTTTCCATCGTTAACACCCGCTGAGTGGGATGTCGTTCTTGTTTAGCGGATTTTTATGGTTCGGGAGGGTGGACAGCGGCTGCAATCGTTGTTTTTGTCGTCACCTTACGGGACCATCAATGGGCGTCGCGTCCCTTACGATCCGGAGCAGCGCGAGCGGTTGCCCTCTTACCGTGGCACTGAACACGCAGGCGGTTATGGTAACGCACCGCAATCAACATCGTGCTGAGGGGCTTTGCCCAACGTCTTTTGCATGAATTTCGCTCTGCTCTTTGCGGCAAGGCGTCCGTCTTGCCGTAACTCCGCCTTCATGAGATAGATCGGC
>PWZG01000594.1 GCA_003567575.1 PVC group bacterium
GATCGCCCCGGGCGTCCCGCTCGAAAACATGACAACCCTCATCGAAGGACTCCAACATTATCGCGAAAACGGCAGGGACTGATCCTGTCGGACGGATTCTGCTGTTGATACCTCCGGGCGTCAATCACGAACCAGAGGAACACCATGAGGAAAACATTCGACGCATCCGACCGAAAGGATGACGATCATCTTGATCGCTATCCGTTACGGCATGTCTGGCTTGCTGATCGGCCACACCGCGGATTCGCCGGAAACCGGGATATGGCGGCCTTCGGCGACGAATCTTTATACCATCCAGCGCGTCTCGGGCACGCCGCCGTCTCGCCGACAACCGTGCATGCCAAAGAAACGGCGCCGTTACGCTTGTCTTATACCGGCGGCCCGGATTTCTATCATTGTCGCGTCACCCAGACCGACGGACATCTGGCGGTTTGTTCACCGGTATGGCTGGGCTGAAAGGATATTACCATGAACACCTATTTCACTGAAGCCTTCCAGCGTTTACCAAACGAAGAACGCGAGGCATATCATCGCACCGTTTTCATGCAAATGGACACCGAGAACAAGACCGGTTACCTGGACATCGGCGCGCGGGTTTACCTGGGTACCGGCTGCTGCCTGCACGGGCACCAGGGAGTCGAAATCGGTGACGACACACTGTTGGCTCAGAATATCACCATCACGCCCTTCTCGCATAAATTCGATGATCCGTCCATCCCGATCATCAAACAGGGCGGGCACAGTCGCAAGATCACCATCGGGCGTGACTGTTACCTCGGCAAATGCGTCTGCGTACTCTGGTCCGCTGATATCGGCGACGGCTCGGTCATCGGTTCGGGATCGGTGGTTGTCAAACCAATTCCGACATACTCCGTTGCCGTCGGCGTACCGGCGCGGGTTATTCGTCACCGCGGTAAATCCCCACCACCACCCGCATGATGAGCGCTACAAAGAAAACAATCTACTCATACACGCGTAACTCCCCGCAGAATCAGCGTGTCGGCATGCCGATTCTACAGGTCGCGGCAAAATGCCAAGCATTTAGCGCCTCTAATAATCCTGCAGCCTGACAAATTGACATTGCACAATCGCCAGTGGGCTGATATGATGTTCTTGAAGAAGACAGAGGTGAAGATCATGACCGTCGACTCTGCCAACGCGCGCGTTTCTCGAAAAGCGAGCTGCCCGGCGGCGCGAGCGGCTACGCGCGCTGGCGGCCGACGCGCAGGCGTATTGCGACCGGATTGTCCACATGCTGGTCGCGGACTTCGATCCGCGCCGGATTTATCAATGGGGCTCGCTGTTGACGCCCGAACGATTCCGCGAATGGTCGGACGTAGATCTGGCGCTGGCGGGGTTGACGAATCCTCTGGCGGGTTTGCGGGCGCTGGACGTCGCCGGCGGGTTGACGCGGTTTCCGCTGGATCTGGTCGAACTGGAACGTATCCATCCCCCGCATGCGGAAACCATCCGGCAAACCGGGAAGTTGATTTATGAAAAACTGCAATGACGGCACGGGCTCGATATTGTTTGCCCACACCGTATCCCCCGAAAGCGCCCGGCGCTTCCTTGAGGAGAAACGCAGCAAACGACAGGCCGAATGGAATCGTCTGTTTCAGACGGCAACCCGTGACTGCGATGAGATCGTACGCATGATTATCGAAAAATATCATCCGCGCCGCATTAGGCAGTGGGGATCCCTGCTGCATCAGGAACTGTTCCGTGACTATTCGGACATCGATCTGGCGGTCGAGGGTGTCGATGATCCGGCGGCCTTTTTCGAGATGCTGGGCGATGCCGAACGGCTGACGGAGTTTCCGTTGGACATCCTGGACTTCGACCGGATCGAAAAAGCGTTTGCCGATATCATCCGCATGAAAGGGAAAATCATCTATGAACGTTGATGGCGCGGTGCTTTTGAGCGAGTTCGAAAAGACGAAAACCGCCATGACGCGGATTGCGGATCTCTATGGCGACCTGAAGGTGAAAATGGACGCGTCCGACGCCCGCACGTTGGAGCGGGCGGTTTTTCTGTCAGAACTTTTCGTTAACTATTACACCTGCCTGGAAACCTTGCTGTTTCGGGTGTCGCAGGCGTTCGAGAACGCCTTGCCGGTTGATCGCTGGCACAGTGAACTGATGCGTAAGATGACGCTCGATGTTCCCGGAGTGCGCATCGCCGCGATTTCCGACGCGACCTGGATGGTGTTGGAGGAGTTCCGCAAGTTCCGTCATTTCAAGCGCTATTATTGCAGCATGGACTACGATTGGAAGCGCCTGAACTATCTTCGCGATCAATTCGACCGTTTACTGGAAATGGTTCCGAGCGATATGGAACGGTTCGAGCAGTATCTGCGGGAGATATCATTTTGAGCGAGACACGAATGGCACTTACTTAATCTCATTGAACACAAAAGGGCGTGAAAAGTACGTGCTGCAATGACGAAACACCCAAATACCCAAGCACGAAAGAATGACGAAGTTAGAATGCCAAATATCTTGCTTGTATTGGGTGTTTTAC
>PWZG01000017.1 GCA_003567575.1 PVC group bacterium
CCGGACGATTTCGCCGCCGTCGTAAACGACCCATTCTTCATGACCCCAATCCGCATGATATGGCACGCGCAGCGTCAGGGTATGGCCCTGAAGGTAGATTCCGCTGAAAAAGTTCGGCGGTGGGGCCTCAGCCCGTTTTGATGTTTCGTACTCGTACACCTACTCGTACACCCCAATCTGGAATATGCGGGAAAACAGAGAGTTGCGTGTACGAGTACGTGGTCGAGTACGATATGGTGGGGCGTCTACCCATACGGAATTTTGAAACATGAGGGTTTTTCAGCGCAATCGAAGGTATAAACGGGTTGGGGCAACGTCGTTCCGCAGATAAAGATCGAATTGCCGGTTCCCTGCGATCTCACGCACACCATTCCAATGGCCCCGCCACGGAATACAGTATCGCGTCGCGGAAAACAAATTGCAACCGGATCCGCCGTCCCGCCGCCGCGTCCGGCCGGCGCCGGCGCCAGGTGATGGGGCGATCGACGGCGTCCGTCGTGATTGCATGACTGTCCCTGACGGTCAACCCCTGGATCGGGTTCCCTTCCGCGCTGACCAGTCCGGCGCGCAGGAAACCATGAGATCCGATATCGGCATTGATTTTGATTGAACCGTCGCCGTCGATCGTGAACGTGCGGGTTGTCAATAACGCCTCAGCGCCGCTCCGCGAACGGTAACCGGCGAAACCGTCTTTCCGTAACCACGCCAGATTGAGAGAGCCTTCCCTCCAATCGTTGTGCAATCCGTTGCTGCCGCCGTAATAGAGGCGGATTCCGTCCTTTTCAAACACCGGTACGGAAGCGTAAATACAACCGCAATCCGATGCGCCGTCCGGGTATTCTCCCATTCCCAGGGGAATGAACGCGGATCCGGCCTGTACGCGATGCCATATCTTCGTATCCGGACTCCAGGCAAGTTCCGTGGTGACTTTGTTCCAGTCCGGCACGGTTCGATCAGTCCCGCACCCCGGTGCACCATGCATCACGGCGAGCAGTCCGAGATAGATGTTGCCGTAACGGAAAACCGGCATCGAATACAGTTCGTCATAAGGACCGTTGCCGCGCATCACTTCCAGCGGTTCGGACCAGTGAAGAAAATCCGGGCTTTCCGTACGCAGCACCGTTCGCGCGCCATTGATTCGACCACGCGTGATCCCGACGTATTTCCCGAGATCCGGCGCCCAGATGGCATTGTTGTGGGTATCGGCCCGGGCGCCGTGTTCCGGCCAGCGAACCGGATCGGACCAGTGAATCCCGTCGGCTGACCATGCGCCGATCATGCGCGTGGGATGTTTTGCCCGGCCAAAGAATTTGAAGCGGCGCTTCGGATCCGCATCATGCGCGTCGCGGAATACGCCGCCTTCCACATCGGTCATCACCAGGTTATTGGCGCGCGATCCCGAAAATTCGACCACGCCCAGCGCCGGTTTTTCCCAGTGCAAACCGTCGTCCGATTGCGCGTAAAGCAATCCGGACCGCCGGCCCGCGGTGGACCAGGGACGGCGGGGACGTAAGGGAGGCGGCGTGTTTTCGGCGCTTTGATCCCGAATGAAACTGTGATACCAGATCTTGAAACAGCGATCGCCGGGATCGAGCAGCACGTTGGGATAAAGATTATCGTAGCGCGCTTCCCAGGGTTTCGGATGATCGGCCCAAAATTCTTCCTTGAATAACGGATTCCGGCCGTCTTTCACCGGCGTGCCCAAGACAAGGGCAGCCTGGTTCACGTCCCGGACCGTGGCATCGTCAAGCAGTAAAAAACGGTTCTCCATCGGTCACGCTTTCATCGAAGATCACGGCCTCTCGCGCAACGAGCGCCGCCAGATAATCCTGCCCTCCGGTCAACCGTTGCGAGACCGCAATCCCGCACAGCCGCGGCCGGCCGGTTGCGTGAATATCCGAGCCGGCGGTTTCCGGCAAACCGAAACTGCGCGCGTAATCGGCGGCGTGCCGGTTGGCCTCATCCGGACGGCCCGCATTCACGATTTCGACGGCATCCGTTTTGCCCGGAATCAAATGGATAACCTCAACCTTTTCGCGAAACGGATGCGCATGCACAATCATCCCGCCGTCGGCGCGGACCCGGTCAAAATAATCCAATCCATTCCAGGTCAACAAATCGGGATGATCCAGCAGCCATTCCTTTCCGAGACCATAGGTAAGAAAATGACCGGACGCATCGCTGTATTCCCAGGCGAAAAACACATCCAGCCCGATCCGGGCGCCTCGCGCCGCGGTGGCTTCGTAACCGCGGCAAAAATCGGCGATCCGCTGTTCCCAGGACAACTCCGGCGGGACCGTCGTGTTCCCGTTTAGAAAGTGGTCCGTCACGAAAATTCCGGTGTAACCGCGTGCCTTGTAAAACTCCGCAAATTCCGCTCCCGGACTTTTCGCGCACTTACTGGTTTCGGCCGTGTGAAGATGCGTCTCGTATTTGTATGTTGTCATAACCTGTATTTTTCTTGAACAATGGAAAAATACAGGTTACCGCCGGGCCCGCCAAAGTCAAACAAAAACTGGC
>PWZG01000260.1 GCA_003567575.1 PVC group bacterium
ATCGTTTGACCCGTAACTATTATCGTTCCCACGACCGGCTTTCAGGCGGCGTGCAAAGCCGTCTGACCACAACCCTGGCGATCAAGACATTCGGCGCCGAGCCGCGCGAACAGTCGCAGTTTCACGATCAGTCCAACGAGAGCATGGAATTAATGCGGGGTTCGGCGGTGGCGGGCAACATGTTCCATACCAATGTCATGCTGTTGCAGGGCGCCGGCCGCGCCGTGATTTACTTTCTCGGATGCTACATGGTTTTACAGGGCGAACTGAGCTACGGCGACGTGGTCGCGTTTACGGCTTACGCCATGCAATTGCTTGGACCGGCGGTGCGTTTTTCAGAGGTGGCGCGTCAGTTGCAAACGGTACGGGTGGCCATGGAACGGATTCTCGAAATCCTGCGTGAACGTTCCGAACTGCCCGAACATCCCAACGCCCGCTCCCTGCAACGGGTATCCGGCAAGGTCGATTTTGTCGAAGTTGGTTTCGCTTACGAACCTGCCAATCCCGTGTTGCGAAACTTCAATCTGTCCGTCGCTGCTGGTGAAACGATTGCCCTGATTGGGCCGACCGGGTGCGGCAAAACCACGTTGCTGTCTTTGTTGATGCGGTTTTACGACGTCACAAGCGGTTCCCTGCGATTTGACGGAATTGATGCGCGCGACATAAGACTGCACGACTTGCGCCGGCAATTCGGAATCGTGTTGCAGGAACCGTTGTTGTTCAATGTATCCTTGCTCGAGAATATTCGCTATGGTAATGTGCGCGCTACAGCGGCGCAAATCGCGGCCGCGGCCGATATCGCCGAAATCCATGATTTCATCGCCGGCTTGCCGCAAGGATACGACACCGTTTACGGATCGGAAGGCATCCAGTTGTCCGTCGGTCAGCGGCAACGCCTGACGATTGCGCGTGCCGTACTGGCTGATCCGGCCATCCTGATTATGGATGAGGCGACCAGCTCCCTGGACAGTGAATCCGAACGGGCCATCCAAACCGCGATGCAACGCGTTCTCAGCGGCCGAACTTCGTTTATTGTGGCTCACCGGCTGAGCACCATCCGGGAGGCCGATCGGATTCTGCTCTTGCGCGCCGGCCGGATCGTCGAAAGCGGAGATCACGAAACATTGATGCGAATCGAAAACGGCGGGTATCGGTCATTATATATCCGACACATGAGCGGGGGGATAATCGACGAATGAAATGCCGTTTGCACAGTCGCGATATCCCGTTTCGGCCGCCCTATAAGCAGAGGGACCGCAGCGCCGGGCATGCAAGCCTGTTGGTAAGTTTTATCAAGCGTTACCTTGTGCCGTATCGGCGCATTATTATCGTCTGTATTGCGTTGACAACCTTGAATTTGTGCGGGGCGCACTACCTGATGGCCTATTACAGCCGCTATGTCGTCGATCGCATCCTGGTGATAAGTCCCGACCAGCACGGCGAACCGCAATTACAGCGCCGCCATCAGCGGCGCGTCTGGGCCGATGAAAAACCCGGGGTGGCTGTTTCTCTGCCTACCGAGGGTATTGGACGCCGCCTGGATTCGGATGTCCGCTGGTCGCGCCGGCCGCCACGCGCCGGCGGTTGGCTGGCCGTGATTTTCATCGCTTACCTGGCGACGGTCATTACCTTAAACATGATGGCTCGCTACAGTGCCAGGCGCCAAATCGAGGTCGGTCAGGCGATTACGGCGCGTCTGCGCGAGGACATGCACCAAAAGATTCTTGAGCTACCGCTCTCATACCATGCTTCGCAGAACCCTGGACGCCTCATGGCCCGCATTCTATCCGATGTAGAGCAGGTCCAGAACTCGATGATGCAAGTGGTAATCCAGCTCTTCAGCTTTGTTTTACTCATTATCGTCGGTTTCACGCTGTTGTTCAGTATCGACTATCGACTGGGCTTGATCGTCGTGGTGTTAACACCTTTGTATGCGGCAATCCGCCGTTTTACGCGCCCCTATGTAAAACACCTGGGACAGGAACTGCGGCACACCAATTCCTGCATGTATGGTTTGACATCGCAGAAGATCGACGGCATCCAAGCCATCCAGGCATACGGTCGCGAACGTCATGAACGGTTGACGTTTCACCAGATGGCGGCCTGTTTCCTGCGCGATACGTTGATGCAGCAAAAACTCACCGCCGCCGTCGCCCAGGCATCGCAGGTCGTCAGCAGTGTCGGCAGTAACGGCTTGGTGTTTCTCTATGGAATGCATCTTGCCTTACAGGGTGAATTGACCATCGGCCAGGTGCTCTATGCCTACGGAACCGCCGCCAGTCTTTTCGCGCCGGTTCTGCAACTGAGCCAGATGGACCTCAGGGTCACCAACCTGTTGGTCGTATTGCGGCGGCTGACGGAAGTTCTCGAGACAACCAATCCCATCGTCGATGCACCCGACGCCGTGGCGTTGCCGTCGCCCTTGCGCCGTGGCATTAAACTTGACCGAATCAAATTCAGCTATGATCAGGACATGGATCCGGTGCTGCACGACGTAACTTTGAAAATCCCGGCCGGC
>PWZG01000507.1 GCA_003567575.1 PVC group bacterium
CGCCGGCGCTGTCCGAACCGGAGGCGCCGTGGGGCATGGCCAGTCTCGAGGTGGTCGACTATGCGCCGCAGAAGGTGGTGTATGACGTTGCCGAGGGCGACCCGGAGCGGTTTGACCGCATTCTCGACCGGGTCAGCTTCCTGAACAACGTCTACGACGCCGATCCATTTGATGCTTCCATCGTGCTGGTGCTGCACGGGGATGAGATCGCCTTCTTCGCCATCGAGAACTACGCGGAGCACGGCGAGTTGATGCGCCGTGCGCAGAGCCTGACCCTGGCCGGGCCGATCCAGTTTCGGATGTGCGCGGCCGCCGCGCATGCGCGAGGCTTCGCACCGGAGGACATTCACGGTTTCGTGCAGTTGGTGCCGATGGCGGATGCCGAGATCATCCGCCTGCAACAGGAAGAAGGGCACGTTTTCATGCAGTAGCGCGGGGGTCCTTGACGATCCGGTGCACCAGCCGAAGTTTCTCGATGACCGCTGGGGCGAGCACGAACGGGTAGGCGTCTTCGTGCCCCATGCTGCGGTTCAGGCTGTTCATGGCGAACGCGAGCGGTAGCCAGTGATTGAGAATGACCTGGAAATCGTCTTGGGCATAGGGATTGAACGAGTGCCCGGCCCTCAGTTCAGTGCGGTCTCCCACTCGTGGCTGCACGCGAATGCCGAACTGCTGGGCCGTATCCAGCGTGTCGACGATGTGCAGGTAGTGTGCCCAGGTCTCGGCCCAGTCTTCCCAGGGATGGCTGCTGGCATAGGCGCTGATGAACTGCTCCGGCCAGCCTGCCGGAGCGCCCTCGTTGTGGTGGCGCTCCAGTGCTTGCGCGTAGTCGAGGGTCTCGTCGCCGAGGAGTCGATGGAAATCGTCCATCCATTGGCTGCCCCGGACCAGGCGGTCCCAGTAGTAGTGCCCCGACTCGTGGCGGAAATGCCCCAGAATGGTGCGATAGGGCTCGGCCATGTCCTGGCGCATGCGCTCTCGGGTGGCGGGATCGGCCTCGGCGATGTTGATGGTGATCAGGCCGTCGGCGTGTCCTGTCAGGACCTTGCCCGTTTCATTGAATGCGGGCTCGGTGTCCGCAAGGAAATCGAAAGCCAGTCCTGCGGGACTCTCGTGTTTGGGTTGGAGGGGAAGCCCCAGTCGGAGCAGGCTGTAGACCAAGCGGCGTTTCTCGGATTCCAGGCGCTGCCAGAGCGTGACGTTTTCGGGCACGCTGAGATCAGGGATGGTGTTGTTCAGACGGCAGGAGAGGCACAAAGGGTTGGCGTCGTGCTCTGGGACCATCCAGTTGCAGATCTCGTAATGGGTCGAGTTGGCGCACATGCGGTAGCGATGGCTGTCGTGGCGCGATCCCAATGCCCGCCACGATCCGTCCCAGCTGGCCTTGAGCGCCGCGACCTCGAGGCGATCTGGAAGAAAACCCAGCGTGTGGCCGCAACGCGTGCACGTCACGTTCTCGAAATACAGGTGCTGGCCGCAGGAGCGGCAGGTGAAGAGTTTCATGGCTCTCCTTGTTTCCAGGACGGTTTGTCATGCGATCGGATCGGTAATGCGGGCACTCGAGGGCTATGCCGAGGTTTCAAGAATAGCACCTCAGCCCTTCCTTTCTTTGCCACCAAAGGGACGCAGGACTGCGCGGCGTCATAGGGTGTTATTACCTAGGTGGAAGCCCTACGTGGTGATCGGATAGAGCGTCCTCTATCTTCTTGGGTGGGAGCTGGAATGGCATGGGAAGCCCGGGTGTCGCGTGCGGTCGTCAGGCCGTGCGCGGCACGTCTGTTCCGCATGTGATCCAGCGAGGATTTTCACCAACAAGGAGGACCATGATGGCAGTCGCAAAGATTTCGGAAATCACCGCCGAGTCCACCGTTAGCTTCGAGGACGCGATCCAGCAGGGTATCGACAGGGCGTCAAAGACGATCCGCGGCATTCGAGGCGCCTGGGTCAAGGAGCAGAAGGTCAAGGTCGAGAATGGGAAGGTCACCAGCTATCGGGTGGACATGAAGGTCACCTTCGTGCTCGACTGAGCTTTGCAGCGTCAAGCCACTTGAGGCTGTTCCCACCGGCTTGGCAATGAAGCAAGCCGGTGGTCTCAGGGTTCCTAGAAGCCATGGGAGGGTGACAGAATGAGCCAGTGGCGCCCCGCCTTCGGGACCTGGTCCTTCCGGAAATGGTTGCCGAGCCAATGAGTGTGCATCGCGCCGACATCGCGCAGGCGGGTCTTCCCCGATTCTACAAACGCCCCGCGGAGCGTCCCTTCGCGCGTGCGGAGCGGGGCCGTGTCACCCTGATCTTCGGCAGCCTCTCCACGGCCCACGACCGGCTCCTGAAGGCGACCCTCCAGGGTCTTGGCTACCGCGCCGATCACCTGGCGACGCCCACTCGGCGTGATTTTCAGACCGGCCGGGAGTTTTGCACGGCGGGCCAATGCAACCCTGTCTACTTCGTCACCGGGGCATTGATCAATTATCTCTCGCGCCTGCGGGACGAAGAGGGGGTCGCGCCAGAGCGGA
>PWZG01000353.1 GCA_003567575.1 PVC group bacterium
ATTCTATGGTTTTTTGCTGATTGGGCCTGAGTGTTACCACAGGTTCCCAAAACAATAACTGCCGCAAGTCGGGTTGCCCACGATCAGCATGGTTGCTGTTTTCATACGATGGGGGGTTGAACACCTTATGGTGGAGATATGACTCATGGTACAATTGTCCATGCAGGGGGCTGCGGTCGATGATGTGCTGATAAGCATCCGATTTGGTAAAAAGCCCCACAATGCCTGCAAACTCCATGTCGCCGTGCACCCAGTAATGGTTGTGGATCTCGATCTTGTCGATCTCTTCTGACCCCAGGGGTATGAGTTGGTTCAGATCGTGAAAGAGGATGCCATTCAGAAAGAATACAGGGGTTCCTGACAGTACATTCCCTGAGTTGCCACAAATAAGCGCGGTACGGTAATCTTCTTCCGAACCCCGTATCCGCCATATGGGCAACAATTCCCTGGCAATTTCCTGCAGGTTGTCGAGGGGATAGTAGCGGTCTGTCCTTAAGGTAATGTTCGGGCGGTAGTATATGATGGGTGGCCTGGCCGTGCGGTAAAAACTGATTACCGGGTCTTTTGTTAGGTTTATATCAAAATTTTTCCGGATCATTACAATATCCTGGCTTTTGTGAATAAATCCCCTGCGCTGCCATAAATGCTGCCATGGCGTTGGTTCAAAAGGCATGTTGAATGAAAACTTTTCGTCCGGGATGATCCGGTGTGGCCCTTCATAAGAGGCCGGATCAACAGAAAAGTAGAGTGTTTTATCACGATAATAGTCGGAAAGCAGAAAATGAAACGCACCGTGATCGTCCGTATAGGTATACAGCAGGTTGATCAGGGTGTCAGGTGCATTCAGGACCATGCGTACATTGCTTAATGCCTCGCCGGCGGGACGCGTGTTCAGCTTTCCTGAAACGACCAGCCCTTCGGTTTCCATATAGTAGCCATTGGTCACTTCATTTGCTTTACAATTTGCTGCAATGATACTCTCGCCCGGGAACCCGATCAGGTAGTCATTCAGTTCCCCGTCTGACAATTGGCCAAAAAGCCTTTCGGATGAATGAATGTCGAGATTCAGGTCTTCTGCACAACGAATGTTCCTGTAATATGTGTCGATATGCAATGGATGGTCATGGACCGAGTGTGATTGCCGGACCGATACGGATACGGTTGCCAGGTCGTGTCCGCGTAACCCGGGTGCAAGGTCCAATACAACCCGCTCTCTTTTTCCATAGGTTGAATCGCTGTAAATGGTTACAGCCGGTTGTCCTGCTGGCTTGTGGTACCAGTAACGTTGCGCCGAATATTCTGTTTGGGTTGCGCCGGCCTCTATTGAAAGTACCCCATGAGGCAGTTCGCCCAAAGAGACAGGGATCTTTGTGCCGGATTCAGAAAAAGAAAACACCTGCTGCCAGAGGATGTCCTTGCCATGCCTGATGCGCAGGTACCCTTGCCCGGAAGAGTGCTGGTTGGAATAAATACTTGCATACAGGTGTTCGTCTTCTTGATTCACCATCAGGGTGAGGCCCTCGGTGACCGCTTCGGGGAAAACAAAATGCCTGTCGCTGCCATCCACAACCATGGTTAATGTTCTGTCAGGATCGGGTTTCATCTCCATGGTGGTAAAACCGTGTTTGTTTAGCCGGCCATAATAGACGGTATCACCCGCCTGATCAAGTGCGAAAACATCCCGGTTGGATGCGTCAAATTTCCCGGTTGCCGAAATAAGCAGTTTAGCCGGCTGCCGGCTTACAAGGTTGCCCCCCTCGGCAGAAAAAAGCAAGTCAAGGTCCTGGTCGCCGGCTATGGCGGGTTCAATAAACGAAAGATCCCGGTCAAACCGGTTGGCAATGAATATGGTTTTTCGGAAGAAAGCCTGTTCTCCATGATTGCGCATCCAGTTTGTAAATGCCACCACTTCATACAAACCGGTCGATAATGTGTCATGAAGGTAAAGGCTCCCGCTGGCCTGGCCTTCTATGAGCTGGAGGGTCAGGCCATCGATTACTTCGTCCTGATTCCTCAGGGTCAGGTATGCGTACCTGCTTTGGGGACCATCATAATCGTCCTTGTTGAAGAGACGTAAATGAAAAAACTTGCGTTCACCTGCAATATAATGGTCTCGGTCGGAGGTGACGAAAATTTTTTCGCGGGGCTGAAACGGGGTGTTTTTCTTGGCAATAACTGATGCAGCGGAAACGCACCATGCGATGATAAAGAAAAATATATAAACGAATGTACGGTTCATCCTTTTCTTAGATTGATTTTATGATCGTGTATTATTCTATCCAGAAATCAGGCTTTTCTTCATAGAGGCAACCGTCATCCGGGATGGTGTTCGGGTCTTCCCAGGGGATCATGTGTACGGTGTTGGAACCGGGTACGTATTGCACATGGAAAGAAAATGCGGTTTCGGAAGATGCTTCAAACAATCCAAAGACGCGCCGGCTTGTATCGTTAATACAACGCATGTTGGTGGGCAGCTCCGCGGCGATGGGGTCAAAAAACTTTCCCTCATCGG
>PWZG01000569.1 GCA_003567575.1 PVC group bacterium
CCGCATATCCGGTCGCCAATGCGAGGAAAGTAAGTCACGCACCCTGGAGCCGGCGGTCCCCGCCGGACCTGTTCCTCAGTCCAGCCTCATGAACGCGGCGCCCAGATTATTCGGGGTGTCTGAGATGCTTGTCGTTGCCTTATCCGTTCACGATCACGGATCAAGGCGTCGTAGGACGGGATGGCATCCCGTCCCACAAAAAGTGAAGACAAATCGCGCGACAAAGGCTCCGTTTCGCGGAAACTTTGTTCGCTTTCGCCCAGCAACATCCCCGACTATTCCCCCTCGATGATCCGCGGATAGACGCGCAGGACTGGAAGTAATTGCCGATCCCGTCGCCGGCGTAAATATTCGGCCGGATAAATTCGCATCCCGGCGGCTCCCTGGCACAAAGGTTCCACGATCACGGCCGCCATCTCGGCGGCATGCCGATCAAAAATCGATTGCATGGGTGCGGCCGCCAAACCGGTTTCGCGCATCAACGCCAGCAACAGCCCGTGACGGTGGTCTTGCCGGACCCCGGTATCGGTTACGCAAATAAAACCAGTAAGGGTGACGGTTAAATGTGCGTTTAAACAAAAACGACCGGCCCTCAATGGACCGGTCGCTATGGCGCTTCGGTTACGGATCGGCTCAATCGGCATCGATATTAATGCGATGCCGATCGGTCCTTGCCGCCTCGGTTTTGGGCAACGTAATACGCAGAACGCCTTTTTTGAACGCTGCCTTGACTTTTTCCCGATCGATACCGGCGGGCAACGGCACGGCACGATGGAATTCACCGTAACGGCATTCGGAGAGATAATAGTTCTTCTTGTTCTCGGTCCGTTCCTGTTTCTTCTCGCCGCGAACGGTCAGGATATTTTCATCGAGCGTAACCTCGATATCCTTTTCGTCCATTCCCGGCAATTCGGCGCGGACTTCAACCGCTTTATCGGTCTCCGATACATCAAAGGTCGGTACCGACATCAACGAGTCGGTGTCGCTAGCCGTCCCCGATCGGAACAATCCCATGTTACCGTCGAAAAAATCGGCGAATAAATCGTTCATTCGCTGATAGAGTTCTGCGACGGGATGATCCGCCGGTGCGGTTAACTCCGTATTTTTCCGTTTGCGCCGCCATGGAATTAAATTGCGATTCATGATTAGTCACCTCCTTACAGGGTGTGGACCGGCCCGTTCAGGCGCCGGCCGACACCGTGATTTTGCGCGGCTTCGCTTCCTCGGCCTTGGGCAACGTGATTTGCAGCACCCCTTGATTGATGCGGGCGGCAATTTTCGCGCGGTCCACTTCGGTCGACAACGTGAACGAGCGTTGGAAAATCCCGTGGTCATACCCGCGATGCAACAAGGTGATGTCTTCCGGTTCCGCCGTATCCTGGTAACCGGTCAACGTCAACACATCGTTTTCGAGCGTGATATCGATATGTTTATCGTCAACACCAGGCATATCGCACAGAACCATAATGGCGTCGTCCTTCTCGTAGATATCTACGTCCGGCGCAAACACCGGCAAATCTCGCGTCAGTTCCGCCGGCTGTCCGCTATCGGTCTTCTTTTCAACCGCCACTTGTTTTTCTTTTGCGCTCATGGCGTTCCCTCCTTTCCTGTTCTTGTGACGCGCACCAACGCGCGCGTTGTATTTATCCTTGCGTGATTTGGATTTTGCGCGGTTTGGCGGATTCCTCGCGCGGCAACGTAATGGTCAAGATCCCGTTGCGATAACTCGCCGAGACCTTGTCCGCATCCACATTGAACGGCAACATGACCGTCCGGGCAAAACGACCCTGGCCGCGCTCGCAACGATGGCATACTACACCATCGCTTACGGCATCCAGTTTGCGTTCGCCCTCGATGCTAAGGCGGTTCCCATTGACATTGATGCCCAACTGTTTGGGATCCACCCCGGGCAGTTCCGCGGTAACCAGCGCCTTCTCCTCATTCCCGTAGATGTTCAGCGCCGGAAAAGGTTCCTGAGACGCCCCGGCGCCATGGAACAACCGGTTCATATCGCGTTGTAAACGCCTGAACTCATCAAACGGTTCCCAACTCCAAGCTGCTGTTTCCGGATACATGATAGCCAACCTCCTTTCTTTTATTTAATGGTTTATCAAATGTCCGTTCACGCCTGGTTAAAGAGCATAAGCCGTGCCAAAATGCAGAAGAAGACCGTAGACTGAAGACTCGGATTTCCTGACTTGGCCGGAAAACAGGATGGCACATTTTGTTCTGCCGTGGCCGACCTCGGCCCGAGGTCGGCGTCCGGAGGCGCACGTCGGTCCCTGTCTGCCGTGGCGGCACAGGCAGGCGACATGCGCCACATAAAACCGCCCTGATATCCGCCAACCCAATTTCCGGAAAACCAACCCAAATGGCCGTCGATGTCAGGAAATCCGAGACTGGAGGGCGGCAGGCCTCTGCCGCCGCGTTCTGATGCGGGAGGTTTTGCAAGCGCCTCACGTGAGAGAATACGCGAAAATCCGTCACCACAGGCCAAGCCATCGGGTCATTTTGTCGCATCTCGGATTGCTGATTTCAGAGGGGTATCCGGGCAATTTCAGGTTTTTCGGGGAAAGGAAAGAACGGTTAACGATTACGGGCGACGATTACGAGACACGATTACGAGACACGAGGAAGCCGCAAGCAATCGTGTTGCGTAATCGTGCCGCGTTATCGTCGTCCGATTCTGGAAAAACAAAACGGAACACGATTACGGGCGACGATTACGGGACACGAGGAAGCCGTAAGCAATCGTGTTGCGTAATCGTGCCACGTAATCGTTGACCGATTCCGGAAAAAAGAACGGAACACGATTACGGAACACGATTACGAGACACGAGGAATCCGCAAGCAATCGTGTTGCGTAATCGTGCCACGTAATCGTCGTCCGATTCCGGAAAAAAGAACGGAGCACGATTACGGAGCACGATTACGAGACACGAGGAAGCCGCAAGCAATCGTGTTGCGTAATCGTGCCGCGTAATCGTCGTGCGATTCCGGAAAAATAAAACGGAACACGATTACGAATTACGATTACGAGACACGAGTAGACTGCAAGCAATCGTGTTGCGTAATCGTGCCACGTAATCGTCGACCGGTTTTCCCGTGTTTTCAGACAATGGTAGAGATTACGGCAAAGACAAAGAGGCATCCGTCTACCCCTCGTCTTTACCCTGATCTGCATGGGAAGCAGGGGTCTCGTTCAGCAGATAAGTGTGGCTGGCGCGAACCGCGGAACGGCAACTACTACGGAAAGCAAGCGCGTGAACGGTTACGGATTTTGTTAGGAAAGAGCCAAATTCATTAATGGAAAATCTTTTTCATGCCTACTCCATCCACTTACTATACCCACTTACTCTAATCCACCTACTCCATCCACTTACTTTTTTTCCCCGATTGCATTATAGTTTATAGCCTGATATTATCTCTTCTTGAAGCAACCAAGCGAAGCGAAGGTTACCCTTGATCTATCATGCCAGTGCGCTAAATTTAGATTGTTGCGAGGAGTCGTCGACGTTTCCGATCGATCGTATCGCGATGAATCTGCCGATCGGGAGGTTATAATGAAAGCGCGTGACATCCAGAAAGCCGGGGGGCCGGCAGGGCCGTTGTTAAAGTTGGCGTCCAAGCTGATGGGGCCGGCGACACGGGCGGGGCTGAAGAAGAAGCAGATCACGGAGCGGCTGCGCAGTTTGGTGGCCACACCGGACGCTTTTCTCGACGACCCTCTCTTCGGATCGCTGGCCAAGGCGATGAACGAGGATACCGCGCTTGAAGACGGCGCTTTGAGAAGTATGTTTGCCGCAGGCAGCAAAGCCGTCGAGCGAACCGATCCCGTCCCGTGGCGCATGTGGGGCAGCGATATTGACCAGGCGGCGCTTGACCAGATGCTGAATGCGTGCCGGTTGCCCGTGGCGGTTCAAGGCGCGCTCATGCCGGATGCCCATTCGGGGTATGGTTTGCCGATTGGCGGTGTACTTGCCACGGATAATGCAGTCATTCCCTACGCCGTGGGTGTCGATATCGCCTGCCGGATGATGCTGACGGTTACGGATATGCCGGTCAACTGCCTGTCCCGCAACCGTGACGAACTGATTCGCGTTCTGGAAACAGAAACGCTTTTCGGCAGTGGCGCGGCCTTCGCCAGACCTCATGATCACGCCGTCATGCACAAGGACTGGGATTTTAGTCCGGTGGTTCGGAAGGTCAAGGGTAAGGCGCAGGGTCAGCTTGGCACCAGCGGATCGGGGAATCACTTCGTTGAGTACGGAGTTCTGTCGCTCCCGGAAGCGCTTCAGGAGCTTCCCGCCGGCGAGTATCTGGCGTTTTTATCTCACAGCGGAAGTCGGGGTCCGGGAGCCACTATCGCCAATCATTTCTGGAAGCAGGCCATGGATTTGCACAAGGGGATTCCCAAACAGATTCAGCACCTCGGATGGCTGTCGATGGACAGCGATATCGGCCGTGAATATTGGCGTGCCATGCATCTCATGGGCGATTTTGCCGCCGCCAATCATGAACTGATCCACCGCAAAATAGTGCGTGCCCTGAAGTGCAAGGTTCTGTTTGCGGTGGAGAACCATCATAATTTCGCGTGGAAAGAGACGCATAACGGACGCGATGTAGTGGTGCATCGCAAGGGCGCCACCCCGGCAGGATACGGGGTTTTGGGGATGATCCCCGGCTCGATGGCCACGTCCGGCTTTCTGGTGCGCGGCAAGGGAAACCCCGCTTCATTGAACAGCGCTGCCCATGGTGCTGGAAGGCAGATGTCCCGTAGCGAGGCCAAGAACCGGTTTGCCTGGTCGAACGTTAAAAAAGCGCTCGATGCGGCAGGCGTAACCGTCATCAGTGCCGGTATCGATGAAGCTCCCGATGCCTACAAGAACATTCACAAGGTGATGCAGGAACAGGCTGATTTGGTCGAGGTTGTCGCCCGTTTCGATCCGAAGATTGTGAAGATGGCGCCGGCGAAGGCGTAGTTTTGCCTGCGACACAGACGGATTCTCAGGCCAGTTCCTTGAGCTTTTGCCGCAAGATTTGCATGCCGTTAAGCTGCGTTTTGCAGTATTCGTCGACAGCTTCGGTTGCGGACCGAAGCATCGCTTTGGCTTCGGCATGTTGTCGACCGATATCTTTTTCCCATCGCTGTTGCTGTTCCCGCAATTCGTTGAGTTCATCAGCCAACTGATCGCGTTCATTGGTCGCGTGGTCAAGTTGTGTGCTCAATTTGGCGATGGTGCGCGAGTAGGCCACTTCATCATTATCGCGACGGGTGGTCATTTCCGCCAGCGCCGCTTCGGCGTGACGTAATTTTTCACGCAGCTCCGTCGTGTCTTCGGCCCCCGGTGCCTCATGTGTGGCAACGGACTCAATGCTTGCCGCGCTTTCGATCGGCGGCTTTTCGGATGTGTGGCCGGATTCAGTGGCTGTCTGCGTTTCATTGATATTCGTTGCTTCATCCGGTCGTGACGTCATGCCGGGTTCCGGCGTTTCATGCTCTGGCATGGGATGCGCCGGTATCTCTGAATAAGGGGGCAGTTTCGACTTCGTTCCCGCCGGCATGATGCGGATACGCGCCGGTTTGCCATGTACCGGTTGTTTCGCCGCCGGTGCTTCGGTAACCGGTTCCGGCGCCGCTTGTTCGTCCACCGGTTGCGGTTGCGGGACCGGTTGGGCAGCGGAATCGGTTGCGTTGCCGGAATCCCGTTTTTGGGACGGCGCGGTAAAGATGGTTCGCGGGCGCGCCTTTGAAGATGATGCGGGAATGGGAGACAGGCGTTTGCATTGACTGCAACGAATTTTGCGCCCCTTGAGGCGTGCATCGACATTGAAAATCCGTCCGCAACCCGGACAGTTAAATGATATTTTACCATTACTCATGATGTGATCCTTCCCTGAAGCGATGCATAATAACGCATGGCGTGGCCAAGTTCAAGTAATTAATCCTTAGGGTGCGTGGTTAATAATGCTTGCAAAAACACCGGTTTTCGGCGAATATGTTATGTGTTGAATACGTCGGGAATATCGGGTGTAGCGTGTCGGGTGTCGCGTGTCGCGTAGCTGCCCTCTGACTTCTGACCTCTGACCTCTGGGTTGCGGGCGCCGGCCCGCCTTAGCTTTTTTGCGGAGAAATTTCATTCATGTTGGGTTAGGATTATGACGCAGGAAATCAATATTCGAGCGGCCGGATTCGAGGATGCCGCGCCGATTTTTTCTCTGATACAGAGTGCCGCCGATTGTTTGTTGCCGCGCTCGCTCGGCGACCTCATTCAAAATATTGACCGTTGTCTGGTGGCGCGGAAGGAACAACTGATTGTCGGGACGGTATCGTGGCAGATTTTACCTGAAATCGGGCGGTGCAGTAATCCGGCGGTGGAAATCAAGTCGCTGGTCATCCGCGACAGCGAACGTGGACGCGGTCTCGGACGGCGTCTGGTGAGCGCGGCAATCGACCGAATCGCCGTCTTTCGGCCGTGTGAAATTATTGTGTTGACGTTTACCCCTGATTTTTTTGCCCGTCTCGGTTTCAAGGTTACCTCGAAAGAACGGTTGATGCATAAATTGTATATGGGATGCATGAATTGTACCCGATTCGAATCGCCGTTTACCTGTCCCGAGGTCGCCATGTCGCTTTCAATGGAGACTGATGAAACAAAAAAATAGAAAACCTTCTTTTGTTCACTTGCATTTGCACACCAAGTACAGCATGCTTGATGGCGCCTGCCGGCTTGATGACGTCATGAAAAAGGCAGTGGCCGACAACTCGCCGGCGGTCGCGATTACCGACCACGGAGTCATGTACGGTATCGTCGATTTTTATAAGACTGCCCGGGATTCAGGCATTAAGCCGATCCTGGGTTGCGAAATGTATATTGCGCGCGGCAGCCGGTTCGACCGCCATTCGGATGGAACCCAGGGTGGCGATCACTTGGTGTTGCTGGCGACGGACGGAGCCGGCTATCATAACCTGATCAAACTGGCCACGGCAGCGCAGCTTGAAGGGTTTTATTATAAGCCGCGTATCGATCGCGAAATACTGCAACGGTATGCCGGGGGACTGATCGGGCTGTCTGCTTGTCTCAAGGGCGAGATCGCGCAGAGAATTGTTGCCGGCGACCCGTCCGGTGCTCGCCGTGTTGCCGGCGAATACAGCGAGATAATGGGGCATGACAATTTTTATCTGGAAATTCAGGATCACGGCATTCCCGAACAGAAAACTGTGGTTGAAGGAATGCTGAGTTTAGGACAGGATTTGAATTTGCCGTTGGTTGCAACCAACGACGTACATTACCTGGAAAAAGAACATGCCGCGGCGCATGAAGCGTTGCTTTGTTTGCAGACGCAGACAGTGTTGAGTAATCCCAAACGCATGCGCTACGCCTCACCGGAATTCTATATGAAAACCGCGGCCGAAATGCAGGCGTTGTTCGGTGAAATCCCGGATGCCTTAAGCAATACATTGCGTATTGCTGAACGGTGTAACGCTGAAATACGTTTTGGTGAACCGCATTTCCCCGTTTTCCAGGCTCCCGAAGGGCTCGACCAGAAAAGTTATCTGACCAAACTTTGCAGTGAAGGGGTTCGGCGCTGTTACGATATAAAGGATATGGATCACCCGAAGGATGCGAAAGAACGTGAAGTAGTCGAACGGTTGCGTTACGAGATGAGCATTATTGAAACCACCGGATTTGTCAATTATTTTCTGGTGGTATGGGATTTCATCCGCTATGCGCGCAGCCGCAATATTCCCGTTGGCCCGGGCCGCGGTTCCGGCGCCGGCAGCCTGATGGCGTATGTGCTTGGCATTACCGGAATCGATCCTCTGCGCTATGGCCTGATTTTTGAACGGTTCCTCAATCCGGAACGCGTGTCGCCGCCGGATTTCGATATCGACTTTTGCCAGAGCCGGCGCGGTGAAGTTATCGAGTACGTCAAACAGAAGTATGGCGCGGAAAATACGGCGCAGATCATTACATTCGGCACACTTGGTGCGCGCTCCGTTATTCGCGATGTCGGCCGGGTCATGGAAGTGCCTTACAAGGATTGCGATCAACTCTCGAAATTAATTCCCGATGATCCCAAGATCACCTTGCGTGGCGCGTTGGAGGAAAGTTCCGAGTTACAGCTCAAATACCGTAACGATCCAGTTTGTCGCCGCATTATCGATACCAGCATGGTGCTGGAAGGATTATGCCGCAATCAGAGTACCCACGCGGCCGGCGTGGTGATCGGCGAAAAACCGCTCAACGAAATTATTCCGCTGGCGCGCGACAAACACGATGACGGGGTGGTGACCCAGTACCCGATGGAACCGCTGGGCGAAATCGGTCTGCTGAAAATGGATTTTCTGGGCCTTAAAACCTTGACGGTCATCCAGGAAGCCGTCGACATGGTCGCGCTACGCACCGGCGAAACCGTCGCGCCGGAACAGTTCCCGGTTGACGACCCGGCCACGTATGAGCTGTTGAATCGTGGGGATACGGTAGGCGTGTTCCAGTTGGAAAGTACGGGAATGCGTGAATTGGTGCGCCGTGTCGGGATAAACCGGATCGAAGACTTGATTGCCATGATTGCCCTGTATCGACCGGGTCCCATGAATATGCTTGATGAGTATGTGAGCCGCAAAACCGGAAAAAAAGCCGTGGTCTACGACCATCCACTGCTGGAACCGATATTGCAGGAAACCTATGGCGTTATGCTGTACCAGGAACAGGTCCAGAAGGCGGCCAACGTGCTGGCCGGCTATTCGCTGGGACAAGGCGACATACTGCGGCGCGCCATGGGCAAGAAAAAACCGGAGGAAATGGAGCAACAGCGCGAGATTTTCGTCAAGGGCTGTGCCGATACCCATAAGATTCCGGCCGCCAAAGCCGAAATGATATTCGAAACACTGGTTAAATTTGCCGGGTATGGGTTCAACAAATCGCATAGCGCTGCCTACGCGGTCATCGCGTACTGGACCGCTTATCTCAAGGCGCACGCTCCCGCCGAGTTCATGGCGGCGCTGTTATCGAGCGAAATGGGTAATCCTGAAAAATTGCCGGTGTTCATTCAGGAAACCCGCGACATGCGGCTTGAGGTGCTGGGACCCGACGTCAACGAAAGCGAAGTCCGTTTCAAACCGCTCGATGGCGCGGTCCGGTTTGGACTCGCCGGAATCAAAAATGTTGGTGTCGGCGTCGCGGAACGAATCGTTGCGGAACGGCGTGAGAATGGTTCATATAACGGATTACTGGATTTATGCACCCGGATCGACGGCCGTGTCGTCAACCGCAAGGCGCTGGAAAGCCTGATCCGTGCCGGCGCCTTTGACGGTACGGGAATGCATCGAGCGCGCTTGTTCAACGCCATCGATTCCGCGCTCAGTCGCGGGTCCGCCGCCGCGCGCGATCGGCGCAGCGGCCAAGGCTCGCTGTTCGGCGATGTCGACGAAAGCGCCACCGACAATGATGCCGAGTTCCCCGATGTCGATCCCTGGCCGCAGAGCGATTTGTTGCGCCAGGAAAAAGAATTGCTCGGCGCGTATATGAGCGGACATCCGTTGACGCAACATGCGGATTTG
The DNA here is from genome assembly GCA_003567575.1 of PVC group bacterium. Taxonomy (GTDB): domain Bacteria; phylum Verrucomicrobiota; class Kiritimatiellia; order CAIKKV01; family PXCX01; genus PXCX01. Next base: position 9,566 of record PWZG01000569.1, read on the forward strand.
TTGCAACGATACCGACTGTCGACCGTGTCCGCGCTTAAAGAATTGCAGGAACACCAACTGACTCGCATCGGCGGTATCGTTGCCGGTCTGGATGTCAAGATAACCCGCCAGAAACAGGCCATGGCCATCATACAGTTGGAAGACATGGATGGCAGCGTCGAAGTGGTTGCCTTTCCCGAAGAGTTTCAGCGCTATCGCGATTGCATCCTGAAAGACGCACCGCTACTGGTTTGCGGCGAAGTGTCGATGCGTGACGGGAAACCCAAGTTGACGGTGCAGGAACTGTATCCGCTACAGGATGCACCGCGCCATTTCGCGGAGCGCCTCGGTGTTCATCTGACCGCCCAAACCGCAACCGGGGATACCATGGGAGGAATCCGCAAGCGTCTCGAAGCGCATCCCGGCTTGACGCCGGTCGTGTTATGTGTCAACTTGCCGGCTGGTGAGAAAATATTTATCGAAGCCGATCGATCGCTGAAAGTTACGCCCGATGAATCGCTGTTGTCTGAACTCAGGCATTTGCTGGGCGAAAACGGCGTTTATGTGGCGGTCAATACGCAGCCGTGCAAAAAACCGCGCCGTAACGGGCGGCGCGAATTTAACAGAAGAGCGAGCAATAAACGGTGATTGCCGATGCCGGATAACAAGCATGCTAAGGCGGCGCTGCCGCAACCGAAGAGCAGCGCCGCCTCTCTCGACCCCAACCCCTCTCCCAGTGGGCGAGGGGATCGCGGACAACCACGCAAAAACGTGGTTGTTCACCGAAAAGGTCCTGAATGGGTGCTGAGGATCGACGACGGATCGACGTTCGAGGCGCCGGATATCGATATCCTGCGCCGCTGGGCCGCGGAAGGACGGATTTCGCCCGCCAGTGAAATTTCCCGCAACGGCGCCGACTGGCAACCGGCTTTCGAAATTCCCGATCTCGACATGGTATGGCAGGTACCGTTGCGCGATGGCGAGCGTTTCGGACCCTTGCATATCGGCGCGGTTTTCGACTTGATGGCTGACGGATTGATCGCCCCCGATGGCCCACTCGATAACATTCGTACCGGACAATCAGTGCCGTTCCGGCAATGGTTGGCCGATTTTGTTCAGTCGGGCATGGACAAACAGCGGCCGACCGCGCCCGCTGATCCGGATGAATTGAAACGCTTGCGTCAGGAATTGCGCCGCAAGACGGACACATTGCTGCAAACGCAAGGTGAGTACGACGCGCTAGAGAAACGATTGAATACCGTCAAAACCCAGGCGGATGCATCGCTTTCGACACACAAGGATTCCCAAACGAAGTTGTTGCATCGCATCGAACAGTTGGATGCGCAAATCAAGAAGGACCGGGATCGGCAGCAGACTTACCGATCCGAACGTGATCGGCTACAGGCGCGGGTGGCTGCCCTGGAAACCGAACGGCAATCGGCCGCCGAACAGACGCAGACCGTGCGTGACGCGGCGTCCGTGGCAGAACGGAAATGGGCTAGTGAAAGGACCGCCTTCGAGGAAAGCATATCGCAACTAGATCAACAGGTGACCGCATTGACCGGCGAAAGGGATACATTGCGTGAAACGTTATCCGGTCGCGATCATGACTATGCCGCCTCGGAACAGCGCTGGTTAAGTGAACGGACCGCCTTCGAGGAAAGCATATCGCAACTAGATCAACAGGGGGCCGCATTGACCGGCGAAAGGGATACATTGCGTGAAACGTTATCCGGTCGCGATCATGACTATGCCGCCTCGGAACAGCGCTGGTTAAGTGAACGGA
>PWZG01000369.1 GCA_003567575.1 PVC group bacterium
GCGACTTTTGTCGGTGCTCCATCCAATAAACTTCGACAACGATAGTCCGTTCGGCATTGTAGTTATCCTGAAGGTCTATGAAGTATACTCCAAGCGGTCCGGATACAGGGAAAATCGGTGCTGCCTTGTGTGTATTGAGTTTCTTATTCTACTACGTTAATGAGTGCTTATGTCTGAAAATATAATCAAAATATTAATTGAAATAAAGACCTGAGGTAATTATTGAAATATTTTTAAGAGTGAATCGAGATCAGCAAAATGACTTCATTTAACTGGTATTTGCCGTATTTGGGGGGTGGGAAATTTTTATCTTGCAAACAACATCCATTTTGACAAAACAAAACTTTCGGATGATATTCTGTAAAAATATGTTCCGCTGGGCGCTATTTTTTGATGCCGGTCTTTTCCATCCCATACTATACTGTATGTGCCTGGCTGGAATATCTCATCCCGGACGAGTACCTGTACCTGCCGACCGAGGATATCAAAGATTTCAAGCCGAATTACGGATACTTTTTTTAATGAAAATTCTATCGTGGTTGAAGGATTAAACGGATTTGGGTAATTCTGGTTTAATATAAAATTCTCTTTGATCGTGTGATTTGAAACAGTTGTATTAGCAGTCCGGGAGTACTTGTGGACAACCGGTCCTTTTTGCGCTATAAAACTGACCTGTCCAAACTTTATTGTCATTATCGACTGCCAAACCATACGGTGAAAGCGTAACACTTGTCGAATCCGGAAATACCCCGACAAACTCCCAACTTGATTCCGGAAGCCCTTCCTGTGCCAATACCGTAAGCGTCAAACAAATAGACAGCACTAAATATAAAGATGATAATTTTCTCATTGATACCCTCCTTAAACAGGTTTGGCGTTTTGTGATCCATTGTGAATGTTGATGGATATTAATGAGCGATACCCTACTTCGAGCTTTAAGAATATCATTCCCAACTGCCCCTATGGTTGAAAATATCGTCTAACATCAATACTGCCAAATGTAATTTCATAAGTGTTCGAATTGAAAACCAGACTATCATTGATATATAACTCAATTCCTCCTTGGATTAAGTAATAAAGATGAGTAGAGTTTTCAGTTAATTCAAATCTATAAGTAGTCACCCAATCACCAGGCAAATCATAAACTATCACCTCATTTGGCCCCTCTGAGTTTCCTGTTTCTATAATAACGATAGGCCATCCCGGACAGGTTACTATTTTGAGCTCTACAGTGTAATCCGGCTCTGTAACGGCATGACAACCTACTAACAGTAAAGTGATAAGTATAAGTTTTTTCATTTCTCCTCCTTTTATTAGGTGACTATTTTTGATTCATACGGTATGCACTCTAGAATAAGTCGCCATAAGGATTTCACCACAACGAGCGATATAATGTAGACTCTTGTCTATATTCTATGCCAAAACCGTGCCAGCTGTGACCGTTCGGATACCTATGTAATTAATGCAGTGAAACAACGGGATTTTGTGTAGTGATACAGATCAATACAGAGTACACTATTGTGGTTTTCGCAGAATTTGCGAGATTGGTTTGCGAGTTTTGTGAAGAGAGTTATATAATGGCCCCTCTGTAGGTAGACCATCAGTGAGTAGAGAAATTTAAACCGGCGGGCGGGTCCGCGGGTGGGTATCCTTCCCCCGGGTGCTATCATTTGCCTGAGGCATTAGGTTCTCGTATTTTATACTAAACCATCAAGAATACAAGGAGGAACCCATGCCAATAGCAATAATTAATGAACTTCGAACATGTGGCCATTCGGTTCTACTGTCAGGCTTTTCACCGCGAATTTGTTCGGGCGAGATATACGGAACAGTCCCCATCATTATTTTCGTCTTCATTATCTCTCTCAAATCGGATTTCTGAGCCAGACCGAAATTAATTACCTTGACCTGACCTTTTGTAGTTATAAATATGTTGCTGCTCTTGATATCCCGGTGAACGATCTGTTTTTCATGTGCGGCTTGCAAACCATCGGCAATCTGTATTGTAATATCGAGAACTTCATTAAGTTCCAACGGACCTCTTTTTATTTTTTCGGCAAGCATCTCCCCTTCATAGGCGGGCATAACAATGAAGAGCTGTCCTTCGGGTGTTTCATTTATTTCATAGATCGTACAAATATTGGGATGATCGAGTGCAGACGCTGCCGGTGCTTCGTGAATGAAACGTTTCTTCTGCGCATCATCTGTGACGATGTGCGACGGCAAAAACTTCAACGCGACGGTGCGGTCGAGTTTCGTGTCGCGGGCTTTGTACACGACACCCATGCCGCCTTCGCCGAGCTTACTAAGAATCTCATAATGTAAAACAGACTGACCGATCATAGCTTCTCTTCGAATTCCTGTAATAACCGTTGAAACCCGGGAGTATCCCGGATGGCATCCCATGCCGGGTCTATCCTCATCCGGTGTACAGATTGATACCCCGGAGCGGAGAGTACGTCCCGAAGTATCTCTGTGGCTTTATCGGGTTTTTGCAATTTCGCGTATA
>PWZG01000451.1 GCA_003567575.1 PVC group bacterium
GACATCTGGCAGCACGATGTCTTGAAACCGGATGGCGCACCCTACGATGACAAGGAAGTGGAACTGATTCGCGGATTCCGTTATCATGAAAACGCGGATCGTTAAGAAACTGAGCATCAATCGCGTCGGATATGAAAAAAGCGATCATTATTTTTTTGTTGTGCCTTCCGATTCTGCTTCCTGCGCGAGCTGGTGCGGATTCGTATTCGGCCGGTTTCTATACCCGCGGCGTGGATGGCGCGTATTATCTCGACTCGGGCGACCCGGTCTACGATCCCTTTTATATGCCGGCCCAGCGTTGGGCCTTGGTTCCGCGTCTGTCCATTTCGGTCTCGGCGGAACAGACCGGTGATCTCAGTATGGATTCCGACCGCACCCGGTCCGCCACCATCATTCGCGTGATTCCGGGCGCGATGCTGATATGGGGCCGTCCTGAAGCCCGTCATTTGTACCTCGATTACGGATTGAGTATTCCCGCCTATACCATCAGCGGCGATTTCAGTGATGATCCAAGTCATCTGCTCATGCTGGGCGGTGTTTTCCGGACGCAGAAAAGCCAGTTGCATGCCCGGTTCGGTTTTCGTCGCATCGAAGATCTCGATACGCTGGTCGGCGCGCGTATCCTGAAACAGGATTATGTCGCCGATGTGGCCGTGGATCACCGGGTATCGACCAGAACCAGTGTCGGCGTTCTGGGGGCCTACGAACGGCACCGGTTCTCGGCAGACCGTTTCCTGGGATACGACCGGTTATACGGGGCGGCGCGCGTGTATTACGATCTTTCCGTAAAAAGCCAGCTTTTCCTTCAAGGCGGCATGGGGCATGACGATGTCGAATCCAATCCGGAAGGATACGGCAATATCGACTTTCATGATGTATCCGTGGGGATGCGCGGCAAACCGATGCCGAAAACAAGTGTCTCCGGCCGTGTTGGTTACCAGTGGCGAACCCATGACGATGATCTGCGCGACGATCTGGAACGCTGGATCGCATCGCTGTCCGCCAACGTCAATCCGCTCGGATTCACGACCTTTTCCGGAACACTTTACGCGGATCTCCGCCCCGCCGTTCAGGAGTCCGGCGCCACCGTGATCGATCAACGGTTGAGTCTGGGGGCGGCACGCCGCATTATCACCAACCGTTTGCGCGGCCAGGCCAACGTTCATGCCGGTCAAATCGAGTATCGTGGTCCGATCCAGGAGCCGGCACAGCGGGAAACCGATTTTTCGTTGATCTACGATCGGCGCCGCGATGAATACTGGGGCTATTCGCTGGGATTGAATTATAGAACAAAACATCATGTATCGTTCGGTCTGTCGTATGCGTATATTGAAAATCGTGCCGCCCGGGATGCCGACCGCGATGTACAACGCGCATCCTCCGATGACCGCAGTCTTTGGACCATCCGGTTCAGTTGGAATTATTAGACCCTGAATCGGGCATTGTTTGACTAAATGACTGCAGAGATACGAGTGTACGAGTACGGGGGGACAATGATCACGCCTTTCGCCTTACTCGTACACGTACTCGTACACTTCAATCTCCGCGAAGTTACAGGTTCGTCCGGCCTCGTGATTTCGCGGCGACATCCGATTTTTCCAGGTGACTGAGAAACAATGTTTGGATGGGCCGCCCGTCTTCGTCCCGCGAAACGCGGAACTACGCCGCGATAAGCCGGACCCGCCGCGGACAAAAGAATGAGGCCAAAATGAGTACTCCTGCCGCGCCAGGGGCCCAAAACCGCGGGCTCAAATTATGCACTCCAAAGGATTGATGTCTTCGAAAGCCTTTGTATAAACCTTTTCCCTGGAGGGACGCAATCCCTTGCGTCCGTTCTGAACAATGCGAAATACGATAAAAGTTATAAAAGAAGGAAAAAAAACTTGCAATTCTTGCTTCAACGTGCAAATATTCCGACTTAATGACGGTGATCCCTGAAGTGCGATTTCCGCGGTCGCCTGATCGAGAGTGGTGTAACGGGAAGCAAGAGGCGCGACGACGGATTTCACGGATGTACAATTTCTGCTTGCTATCCATGTTGGTGTCTTGGGAATACGATAACGAAAGAGTCTGAATCATGAAAATTACAAAACGGTATTTTGGGCGATGGGGTCCATGGATGATGGTTTTGTTTGTGTGTCTCGGCATGGCGCAGACGGTCGAAAGCGCGCCCCGCGCGGGCGAAGCGATCGTGGTGGCGCATATGGGCCGGGTACGGGCAAGTTATCCGGTGGGCACCGTCCACGACGGACGTCACGAGTCCCGCGACCTGTTTACGGGCGCATCGGTCGGTGAATTGACCCGGATTACGACCGGATCCAACGGGCATTTGTGCATGGTGTTGTCACCCGGCGCCTTGATGCATGTGCCGCCGAACACGGAGGTGATCATCCAACGGCTGCGGCATACCGCCGATGGGTTGCCGCGCAGTGAAGAGGATGTAAAGCGGCAGATCAGCCTGCAGGTGAACCGTGGCGGCCTGTATATCGATGGCGGCACACC
>PWZG01000300.1 GCA_003567575.1 PVC group bacterium
CGATCAAGGATTCCTACAATGTCAACGCCCTGACACAGGGTGTCGCGCTGGCGGCATTTGAAGATCGTGATCACACACGCCGTGCCACGGAACGTATTCGCCATGATCGCGAACGACTGGCGGAATTTTTGCGAGGGAAAGGATGGACCGTGTATCCGTCGCAAACTAATTTCCTCTGGATAAAACCCTGCCAATTAACGGCGAAACAACTATTTACGGCATTACGGGAAAAACGTATTCTTACTCGTTGGTTCGCCGGTCCGGCCACAGGTGACTATTTGCGGATAACGATTGGAACAGAAACCGAAATCAATCGACTGATCGAGATATTGAGCGTCATGCCGCACTGAATGACGGATTACGCCGTCAACGCATCCAGTAATTCACGCGGATTGCGGGCATTAAGGACGGCCACGCGCCGTTCCGGTTCGTTCAGCAACTGACTCATTTCCGCAAGGAACTGAATATGCGGTCCGGCCCGATTCAAAGGCGACAGGGTCATGACAAATATCGTGGATGGCTGGCCGTCGAGCGATTCGAAGTTTACACCGTCCGGTTTTAACGCAATTGTTGCCACCAGTTCGCTTACCGTGTCGGTTTTGCCATGCGGAATCGCAATCCCGTGTTGCATCCCGGTCGACATCTTATTTTCCCGTTCCATGATGGCGGTCAATGCCGCCTCGCGATGCCGGATTTTACCCGCCGCGATCAGACTATCGATCATTTCCGTGACAACCCCTTTTTTGGTGTCACTTTCCAAGTTCATTCGAATGGCCGTTTCCGGCAATAATTTACGAAGATTCATTACAACATTCTCCATCGTGCGCCAGATATGCGTATCCCATAGATTTCCGTCATTCGCACGAACATCAATGTATCCCTTTCGGCATCGAATATCAAGCTCAAACGTAACACTCAAAATTGCGGACTGACTTGACGTCAATTCGTTCGCACCTTGGTTTCGAGCCGTCCTCATGCGGCTCAGCGGGAGCTTCGCCCTCCAAGTCGTTGAATTTATGCATCATGCAATGCTTGACACTCTTCTGGAGGGCGAATCTCCTGATGAGCCGTTGAGGACAACGGGAAACCGAATCGAGGACAATTTGAGTCCGCAATTTTGGGTAACACCGGGCGCATATCACTTCCGTCTGTCATTCCCTCGATGGATCAATAGCGTGTGCTCAGTAGGCGGAATGCGCCCGGAAATCCGAATGACGAAATACCCAAGCGCGAAGGAAGCACGAATGACGAAGTACCCACGTGTCGCGGCATAGCGCGAAGCGCGTAGACGGAAGCTCGAAAGAGATCGGAAGTCTGAAATCCGAACCCCATAGATATTACCCCTTTCGTGCTTGGGTATTTGGGTATTTCGTCATTCATTCGTGCTTGGGTATTTGGGTATTTCGTCATTATACTCAACATTGCGTTTGGCAAAATTCACGCCGTCATTGTTGCGTTCGCCCCCAGTGCGCTGCCGCGACGTCGAAGGAAGCGAACCAACCTGCCATGACCGCCGCGGTCATGGCGGCGCCGCGACAAGCCGGTTCCTCGCAGTCGCTCGTCAGAATGTCGGCTCCCGTTTCGCGTCCCAGTATCCGGCGCCAGACATCGCTACGGGCGCCGCCACCGGTGAGGACGACCGACGGCGGCATCCCGAGTGGTCGCAACAACGTCGCCAGACTGCGCGCCGATGACTCCATCAGCGCCCGGAAATAGTGGCCGGCGGTATGATGCGGCCCAGCATGGCAAAACCCCTGAAGCCCCGGATGCGACGCGGCATCCGGCAATGCCCGCAAACCATCGCAACCGGGTGCAACGGCATCCGCCAGGGCGTCAAGCTCGGGAAACGTCAGATTCGGGGCATGCTGCCGTTGAAACCATTCCAAGTTGGCGCCACCATTATCACAAAACGTCAACACGGTAAAACCCTGCCCTTTGAGCCCGCGTCCGCAATAACCATCGGGTACCGGATGATACTCCGGTTCCAGCGCCACGCAGGCCAATACCGTCCCAAGCGAAACGCTGACCGGCGCTCGCGCAGGGATGCCGACTCCGACTGCCGCCATATGATGATCAAGACCGCCCAACGCAAAAGGAATACCGGCCGGGAATCCCAGCGACGTTGCCGCGCCGTTTGTGGCGCCGACCAGGGTGCCGGGCGGCGCCAGCGGGGTAAGCAGATTCTTTTCCAGTTGTAAATCGCGGAGTGCCGCCGGCCACCAGTCACCGGCCCGGCAATCGACGATGCCAAGCAGACCGGCCGTTCCAAGATCACCGATACGCCGACCGGTCAACCGCCATACAAGATAATCGGACACGGTCATCACCCGCCGTGTCCTGCGCCAGAGCGCCGGCGTGCGACGCCGGATCCAAGCCAATTTATTGATACCCATTCGCGGACCGACCGCCAGGCCGACACCGGATGTCGCAAACCTGTCCGAACGGTGACCATAGATTTCCACCAACGACTCAACTTTGGGTACGCGCCGATCGGGCCACAGGATTAACGGCGTCAACGGCAGATCATCCGCGTCAAGTAAAATCAAGCTATTGGCCTGCGACGAATACGAGATGCCGCCAATACGCACAGCGTCAGGATCGGTTCCTGCCGTCCGGCAAGCATCGCGCCAGGCAGTTTCGAGCAAGCGATCAAAGCGTTTAATTGGTAATTCACACTTTAGACCATTCGATCCGCCATCCGTTTCGACCGCGACACGGCCCAACCCCGTCAACCGTCCGTCCCTGTCGAACAAACCTATCTTAAAATAGGTTGTCCCCAAATCTATTCCGACCACCCATTCTCGCGACATGGCGGTTATCTCCTTCTTGCGTTTCCGTTATCGATGCGAGAACACTATACCATGTTCTCTCCGGCAATCAAGCGATTGGCGCGATAAACATTTCGCTTGACGTTTGACTCGCAAACAGCATACTTAAACGGCATGGCGCGTATTTTACTGGTAGATAACGAGGCAAGCATCCTCAGTGTTCTGACGACTTTGCTCAAAGCCGAAGGACACGAGATTGTACCCGTGCGCGAGTCGGACAAGGCCGCCGATCAAATACGTACGCAGAGTTTCGATCTGCTGATTCTGGACATACGTATGACGCCGCTGGACGGCATGACGCTTCTCAAACTTGCGCGCGAGACGCAGACAACCGTGCCCGTGATCATGTTCACGGCGTACGGTACGCTTGAAACCGCGATTGAGGCCTTGAAACTGGGAGCGTTCGATTATGTGACGAAACCGTTCAAGGTCGACGAATTGCTGATCACGGTGCAACACGCGCTTGAATACAGTCACGCCATTAACGATAACGTCAATTTGCGCGCCCAACTTGACGAGCGCACGCGGTTTGACAACATTGTTTCCGAAAGCAAAGCGATGCGCAACTTGTGCGATACGATCGCGCGGGTTGCCGCAACGGAAATAACCGTCTTGATCATCGGCGAAAGCGGCACCGGCAAGGAACTTGTGGCGCGTGCGATTCATGCGCACAGCCGTCGTTCGAGCAAACGGTTCGTGGCCGTGAACTGCGCCGCCCTGCCGGAAGCGCTGCTCGAGTCGGAAATGTTCGGCCACGTCAAAGGCGCATTCACCGGTGCTTCACAAAACAAGGAAGGCTTATTCGAAACAGCCAGCGAAGGCACGATATTTCTTGACGAAATCGGGTCGATGCCGCTGTCCATACAGGGAAAATTATTACGCGTCTTACAGGAAAAAGAAATCCGGCGCGTCGGCGGCAACGAAACCATTCAAGTCAATCCGCGCGTCCTTACGGCAACGAACACGCGTTTGGAGACACTGATTGAAGAAAACCTGTTTCGGGAAGACCTGTATTACCGGTTAAGCGTTATTCCCGTCGAAATCCCACCGCTACGGGAACGGCGTGAAGACATCTTGCCTCTGGTCTGGCACTTTGTGAAATCCGAGAAAGGGCCAGACACGGAAATGCCGACGCTGACCCCGGAGGCGCGCGATTATTTGGAACGCTACGACTGGCCCGGCAATGTGCGTGAAATTGAAAACGCCGTCAAACACGCCTTGACGTTTGCACGCGACAATTGCATCGCACCGGATGTCCTGCCGCACCGGATTCTCAACGCGGTCCGCCCGTCGTCGACGTCGCCAGCAGCGAAACCGGCTGCCATGTCACCCGGTTCGTTGCAACCGCTGAAAGATTTCCTGAGAGATCAGGAAAAGATCTATCTACGCAACGCGTTACACGCTTTTGACGGCGATAAAAACCGTACGGCAGCGGCACTGAAAATAAGTTTGCCTACACTTTATCGCAAGCTACCGGAAACGAACGGAACGGACTAATGGCTTCGCCAACCCTCACCTCTTCCCCTCTCCCAGAGGGAGAGGGTGATCGGTTGAAAAGCAAAAAACTTTTTTGTTTTTTATGGCGGTTTCGTGAGGTTAAGGCACTAAACCGTTTTCAAATGGATCCGTCGCGTTTAGCGGCTGCCGCTTCCTTAATCATGGCCAGCGCGATGACTTCGCGCTGGATCTGATTGGTGCCCTCGTAAATCTGGGTGATTTTGGCATCACGCATCATTTTTTCGACCGGATATTCCTTCATGTATCCGTACCCGCCGAAAATTTGTACGGCGTCCGTGGTGACTTTCATGGCGGTATCCGATGCGAGCAACTTGCACATGGCGGAAATTTTGCTTATATCTTTGGCGCCGCTGTCAATGGTACGGGCAGCCTGATAAACCAGACAGCGCGCCGATTCAACCGCGACCGCCATATCCGCCAGCATAAACTGTACGCCTTGGAAAGCGCAGATCGGTTTACCGAACTGCCTGCGTTGACGGCTGTAACGCAGGGCTTCATCGAGCGCGCCGGCAGCAATTCCCAGCGCCTGGGCCGCGACGCCGGGGCGCGACTGATCAAGGGTTTTCATGGCCACCAGAAACCCCATGCCTTCGCGTCCCAGTAGATTACCGGCCGGCACACGACAATCCTGAAAGATCAGTTCACGGGTGACGGAAGCACGTATTCCCATCTTGTTCTCCTTCTTGCCGAAGGTAAATCCCGGGGTATCTTTTTCCACAATGAACGCCGAGGCTCCACGCGCGCCCTTGGCCTTGTTGGTCAAGGCAATGACCACGTACACATCGGCCTCGCCACCGTTGGTAATCCACTGTTTGGTGCCGTTCAATACGTAATGATCGCCATCTTTGACGGCCGTCGTACGCGTTCCGCCGGCATCACTACCCGCCTCGGCCTCGGTCAATCCGAATGCCGCCAACGATTCACCGGAGGCAATACGCGGCAGATATTTCTGTTTCTGCTCTTCTGAACCGTGCAAAATAATGGGGAATGTACCCAGCGCCGTCGCGGCCAGACTCAGCGCGATACCGCTGCATGCCTTCGACAATTCCTCGACCCCGACGGTAAGATCCATGACCCCGCCACCCAAACCGCCGTATTGTTCCTCGATATATACGCCACATAAGTCCGCCGCGGCAAACGCTTTGAATACGTCCCACGGGAATTCACCGGTTTCATCGTAATGTTCACGTACCGGTTTGATTTTCTCGTTGGCGATCTGCCGACAAAGATCGCGAATCATCTCCTGTTGTTCCGTAAGGCCGTAGTCCATTATGTGTCTCCGTATGTATTTTTCAATAGTGTATTCCGTGATGCAAAAACACAGCTATTATAGGCGCTATCCGTAACTTGACAAGCTAAAAAGCGGCGATGCATGGCGCAGCCGTCTCATCCCGTCACCATTTCCGGGCCGCCATCAACATCAATCCGGCGGCGGCCAGGGCCGCCGCGCCGCCCGGCATTCGCCTACGACCGGCGGCGGCAACCGCGGCATAATCCGTTTCCACTCGCATTCCCGGCCATTCAACAGGTACACACAGCGGCATACGCAACCGCGGCGTTTCTTCCGGTAACAGCAAGTGATCCGTTCTACCAAACCGAAAATCGTCTGCCGTCCAACCACGGCCGGCGGTCAATACCGGCTGTCTGAACTGAAAGCCGGCTTCCGAATAGCCATCCCATGCCGGATCAAACGGCAAGCACCGATTTGTCGACTCAGCTTTTACCGGCAATTCATGCAATCCCGGCGCCATATGTCTTTCTGCTTCAGCGGCCAGCACGCTACAAACAATAAACGCAAATATACTTATAAAAAAAGAAATGCAGTAAACACCCTTGTGCATGGCCCCTCTAAAAAATGTCCGCCGATCATTATTCCTCGGATTCCGTGTCATCACGCGCCTCCTCCGCATCGTCGCGACGTCGCAAAATACGCAAAGTCGTGTGCGCCTGACCAAAACCGGATATTTCATCATGCAATTCATACCTTTCGAGCAACGCCTGCCACAACAACGCTTGCTCTTCCTCCGGCAACTCGACGATCGCGGGCGCCGCGATCGCCAGTCCGTAACCGCTGAAGGCAGCAACCGACGCGTCACCGCGACGCAGCAGATCAACCAATATTTCGCGGTTCGTCACATGCAAAAGTCGCGCACGCTCGGTCGGCATATCAGGAAAATAGGAAAATGGCCCGAGTGTCAAGGCGTCCGGTATCCGCAATCCGGTTTCAACCGCCAGATATGCATCATGGGTCAGCAGCTTTCCGTTGGACCGGTCATAAATTTCTTTCACCCGTTCCGCGGCAATCTGTAACGTGCGTAAGTCCGAGCGCGGCTTGAAATTCCACCAGATCCGATCGCGACCACTGACGAACCATTCCTGATTGATCGGCGATGAAATCGATGCCATAACCGCAGCTCCCAGCAAAATCAGAGCAGCCGGTCGCAGACGGCGCATGGGATCGGAGGATGAATCGGCCTGAAACCGCACAAATGCCGCGACCAACAACGCGCATAGCGGCGCATAGATCACCACCTGATAATCGTCATACGGAAAAGGTGACGCGAAATGAATCAATGTTACCACCGCCAGGGCGGCTCCGGCAGCCCGGCGCAGCAAAGCCGGCACCGGCCCGGCCACCGTGACGGCGGCAGACAACCTGCCGTAGCAGATCCGCAGCACCAGCAGAACCAGACAAAGCAGAGCTGCCACGTAATATCCCTGGAATACGCGCGAAACAAAACCTGCCTTTAGCGCAAGCGCTTCCACAAGGTTGCCGGGAGAACGTCCGGTATGATATTCGACCATTCCGAACCAAAACCCGTCCAGCGCTATCACGGCAAATGTACCAAAAACCAGTAAACCCGCGAGCACACCGCTCAAACCGAACCAGCACCATGCCCGGGGCCACTCTTTCCGCAACTGCCACAACGCCAAAAACATAATCGGCCCGACGACCACCAACGAGATCCGGGTTCCGGCCGCCAGCACAAAGGCCATGGCCGCGGCCACCAACGCACCACGCGACGGGCGGTCACGATGCAAACACAAGAAATAAAAACCGGCGGTCAGGAAAAGACCGGCGAGCGCATATGTTTTTACGATCGTAGTAAAATAACTATGATAAACATTAACACTGATAAGCACCCAAGCCATGCATGCCGCAGGCCGGCGATACGGATGCTCCACCAGGCGTCCGGCCAGTGCCGCTCCGGTCAAGGCCGTCAACCAACCCAAGACGATCGTTGCCGCCCGCGCCGATGCCAGGCCCCATGAATTAATCAGCGGTGTCAGCGGCGCATACACCACCGGCATTACCGGCCCCTGCGTAAACGCAAAATCACGGTACGGCACGCCGCCGCCGTAAACATGGCGCGCAGCCAACAAGTACCAACCCTCGTCCTGGTTCAAAGGACCCAGCCATCCGTTCGCAAGACTTAAAAACAATGCGAAACCCGCGCCAACAGCGGCAAGGACGGCAAAGAAAGCACAATCACGACGCCAATAATTAATCATTCGCATGTTGTTCACGGAATCAGCAGACCAAAATTCGCGGCTACTTGCAAGCCATTTTTTTCAGAGTATTGACAACGGCAAACGTTACGAGCTATAATTACAGTAATTAATGGATGGATGGTGTCGTTTGTATGGAACTGGCAGTTTTATAACGTTTCCCGCAATCTGACGGGTTCCAGCCCATAATCAGGGAGATTACAATGCATGATAAGCGCCTGCTGACAATAACATACTTGCTTTTGGCGATGTTTCTGCTGCCCGCCGGCGCCCGGGCGCAAGGTTACCAAAACGGCAACCGACTGGCGCTCGACTACACACGGTCTGATGAAGCCGGCAGAACGAGGTTGCGTGAATCGCGCGCCGGAGCGGTTCATACGTTTCGCTATCTTGAAGTCATGGAGATCGAAATGGACGATCCCGAGCGACCGCGTAGAATCAATATTGTAACGGTCGAACCCAGTTCCGACATGGAAGTGCAAATGATTGTAACGCAAAGGAATTCACTGCAATTAGCCGAAACCTTGAATATAGGCGATCATGTAGCGGCTGACGGACGGATTGTCGACTTGAGCGTACGAACCGAAAACCGTATGGTACTGCAGCCGGTCCGCCTCAATTTCAAGGACCGAGCGACGCCAAAACACGGTCCTGAATTGCTGCGCGAAGTAGATCCCAACGCATGGTAACCGAAATAAAATAAAAAAAAGTTGACTTTTGCGAAGAAGAAGGTTTCGTAATCCGCAGCCTCCTCCGCGGGAGGCTGCGGTTGTTTGCGGGGGTATTGCCGAACGGCCGAGAGGATGGAATTTCATGAAATACTGGTATCGTGTCCAGATTATAGCATTAGTTTTTTTATGGACGGCCATTACTCTCGCGCAAGCGCAAACATCGGGGCGGAACCGGGAAAGGGTGCGTGAATACTTATTGAACGGCGGCATGCTGATTCTTAATACCGGCATGGGATCCAAGCCTTTTTTCGATTCGGCGCGGGAAGAGCTTAACGAACTGTTTCCTGAAATCCCGGTTCAAAGGTTGGCGCCGGATCATCCGATCTTTCATTCCTACTACAATCTTGAGACAGTTGAATACCGTCGCGGCGTACGCGAGGCGGGTTACACGAGCGATGCCCCGTGGTTCGAAGGCATCACGATTAATTGTCGCACGGTAGCCGTCGTTTCACGCTGGTGTATGGCCAGTGGTTGGGACGAATTGGAAGACGAAGACATCATGGGTTATTCGATCGATTCGGCCAAACAACTGGGTGTTAACTTGATGTCCTATGCGACAGCCCAGCGTGCTTGGGCGAAAAACGCGGTTCAGGCTATGCAATTTGTGGACGAAGACCCGCATGCCACCGGGAAAATGTTTCTTTCACAGATCGTTTATGACGGGGAATGGCGGACGCGTCACGCCGGTATTTCTGTTCTGTTGCAACAATTTAATCAGAAAACAGAGATACCGGTTCAATTTTCCCTGCGCGAAAAACGGTTTTCGGATCCCGACATTTTTGATTCGCCGATGCTCTACATTACCGGGCATGAGAATTTCGTGCTTAGCGACGCGGAAATTGCCGGCTTGCGCGAATATATCAGAAGCGGCGGTTTCGTTTTCGCGGAAGCCTGCTGCGGGCGTCGCGGTTTCGCCCAAGCATTCGAACGAGAGCTTCGTAGAGCAATGCCGGAACATGAGTTATCCCGTATTCCTGAACATTCACCCATTTTCCAATTGCCGAATCAACTTGAACAGATCGGCGTAACACCCGCCCTGTCGGCACACATGAACAATCAATCCACGATCTCACCGCATTTGCGCGGCATTGAAATCGACGGCAATTATGCCGTTATCCTGAGCCCGTACGGATTGGCCGGCGGCTGGGAAATGTCGCAAAGTCCTTATGCCCACGGCTACGACGATCATGGTTCGTTGAGCCTGGGGGAAAACATTTTAATGTATGCGATCACTTATTGACCGTTTTTCAAGTCCGTTGGCTGTCCGCTCCGGAACAATCGCCTTACTGTTTGCGATTGTAGCTCTGTTTCTTTTAACCGGCAACCGAGTCGCGGCGGCGCCACGAGCGACGGAAGCAGAAGAAAATGTTCTGCGCCAACTTTGGCAACGCCATCAAACCAATACTACCGAGCACGCGCACATTGCGGAAATCTGTGCCCGTATCGAGGCGCGCTATCCTGATTTCGCATTTCTCCCCATTGTCCGCTGCATTGCTGCCTGGCATTATTTACAGGAAGGTCGCATTGATGAATCCGCCAACCTTTGGTTGCGTATAGAGAACGATGCATCACGCGATCCCATGGGCCGGGCGGCGCTACGCATGGCGCGTACCTGGCTGACACGAATCGACCGCGAACATGTTCGCAAGGCGCTGCGCAAGGTGTACAGCGAAAACGTACGGTATCCAAGAAACCTGGAGCCGTTGCGCGAGATGGATGCCAGGCAACAGCCGCCACTGGCAGATCGCTGGGGCGATCCGTGGCGCTATGAGTGGACACAATTCCGGTTCTTGAACGTGAGCGAAGGTCAGCATTACCGTCTAGAAAGCACCAACATACGTACCACGTCTGACCTTCACGAGGCATTGAACATCGGTTATGGCGACGGTTTGACGCTTCGTCCGGTGCGTCTGCTTGGTTTCGCAAGCGATCGTCAGACACTGGAATTCACGACAACGACAACGCCGGCCGAGTCCGTTACCCTCGCGCAAGGCGCATCATATCAAGGGCAATCGCTCGTATACGTCGGCGCGCAAATCGTCATTCTGGCCGACACCGATCATTGGGGAATTTTCAGCAGGCCAAATCCTTAAGCAAGATTAGAAAATCAAGGAGTTAGCGCGTGGCGACAAGCAAACTGGTATCCGTTGAGCGGATCCGTCTGAAAAAACGGATTCGCGAAGATTTGGGTGATTTGGAAACCTTGAAAAGCAGCATCAGTGAGTACGGTTTATTCAATCCTGTTCTGGTGGACAGTGAGTATAACCTGATTGCCGGCGAACGGCGATTGCGCGCAGCGCAGGAACTTGGCTGGACACAAATCGAAGTGAGGGTCCTTGACCGGCTCGACGGGGTAGCATTGCTCGATGCGGAAGTTCACGAGAATCTTTTGCGCAAGGATTTTACCGAAAAGGAAATCGCCAAGAGTATCGAAGAGAAGAAAAGGCTGCTTCATCCTCCGTGGCATGTCCGCATACGCAACTGGTTCGCGCGGCTGAAACAGCGTCTTTTTTCGAAACGCACGCCATTACGTACCGCACAACCACGGTCCGCATCGCCCAAGAAGTCCGATTAATTGCTTCGCCAACCCTCACCCCCTGCCTGCGCCAAGCGTGGCGCGGCAGGCAGGCGGCCCTCTCCCAGAGGGAGAGGGAGATCACGCGAGTGAACGGCTAACGGTTTTCTTGTTTTTCATGCC